>NZ_VFTQ01000043.1:0-42700 GCF_006439475.1 Mesorhizobium sp. B2-8-9
ACTCCACAACCCCTTCGGGCCAAAAGTGTTACCCATGTCTCCGGTATAAACCGTAACCTATGTGTCCGGAACGGACCAAGAGGGAATGGTGCCCAGAGGCGGATTCGAACCACCGACACGCGGATTTTCAGTCCGCTGCTCTACCAACTGAGCTATCTGGGCCTGTGCCGGCTAACGGGATGCGCCCGCCGGGTTTCACGAAGGCGCCAGGCGGCGCCCCTTGAAAGCGCGTGGGTTATAGCACGGGAATCTTGCCTGTCCAGCGCCTAGGTGTTGATTTCGTCAGGAAAGAAAAATCGCTGGAAAACAACCGGTCGCCGGCTGCGCTTACGGCTCGTCCTTGGGCGTCGGGCTGTCGTCTTCTTCCTCTTCGCCGTCGCGGCCGGGAATGACATAGGCGCCCTTCAGCCAGCGGTTGAGGTCGATGTCCTTGCAGCGCGCCGAGCAGAACGGATAATGCTCGCGCACCGACGGTTTGCCGCATTCGGGGCAGGGCCGTTTCGGCCTCAGCGGCGTTACCTTGTCGCCCGAGCTCATGTGTGGACTATGCTCATGGGCGCGCGGCGTGCCAGTGCTGGTGCGCCTTGAAGCCTTCGCCGGAAAGCAGCGCCACGCTCTCGTAGAGCGGCAGGCCGACCACGTTGGTGTAGGAGCCGACCAGCTTGACGACGAAGGAGCCGGCCAGGCCCTGCACGGCGTAGCCGCCGGCCTTGCCCCGCCACTCGCCCGACGCGACATAGGCGTCGATCTCCTCGCGCGGCAGCCGCTTGAAGCGCACCCTTGTCTCAACCAGCCGCTGGCGCAGCTTGCCGCCGGGCGTGATCAGGCAGATGCCGGAATAGACCCGGTGCGAGCGGCCGGAAAGCAGGCCGAGGCAATTGACGGCGTCGTCGATCGTCTCGGCCTTGGGCAGGATGCGCCGTCCGACCGCCACCACCGTGTCGGCGGCGAGGATGAAGGCTGGCGCATAGTCCTCCTCGCTCTTCAGCGAGGCCAGCGCCTTCTCGGCCTTGTCCTTGCAAAGGCGCTTGGCTAGCGAGCGCGGATGCTCGGCGCGCAGCGGCGTCTCGTCAACATCGGCGGGCAGCACCCGGTCGGGCTCGATGCCGGCCTGCTGCAAGAGTTCGATGCGGCGCGGCGAACCAGAGGCAAGCACCAGCTTCTGCAGAATGCTCATGGGGGCATGATGCCGAAAAGTGTGAAGCGGTTTTCGGACGACATCATGCTCCACTCCCTGATTTGGAGCCGGATGATTTCGGGTCGAACAGACCTGAAATCATCCGGCTCTGGGTCCGCGCTAGATGATTACTTGAAGCGATAGGTGATGCGGCCCTTGGTCAGGTCGTAGGGCGTCATCTCGACCAGGACCTTGTCGCCGGTCAGCACGCGAATGCGGTTCTTGCGCATGCGGCCGGCCGTGTGGGCGATGATTTCGTGTTCGTTTTCGAGCTTCACCCGGAACATCGCATTGGGCAGCAGTTCGGTGACCACACCTGGAAACTCGAGGACTTCTTCCTTCGGCATTCGATACCTTTGCTTGGATGGCGGTTCCGGCGCCTAGAGCATGATGCCGAAAAGTGTCAAGCGGTTTTCGGGCAACATCGTGCTCTAGTTCTTTGATCCGGAGTCGGATGATTTCCGGCCGAACCGACCGGAAATCATCCGACTCCGGCCGGAATTTGCGGCGGAACCTATATGATAATCGCCCGCTTGTGAACATGCTTAATCGGCCGCGTTTTTTGCCTCGGGAAGCAGAAAACGTCGGCTTATGCGCGCTTTCAGCCGCTCGCGCACATCGCGATAGGCGGCCATGATGTGCTCTCGCGTGCCGCCTGTGTCGGTGGGGTCGGGCATCGGCCAGTATTCGACCTCGACGGCCAGCGAGCGCGTCAGCTCGAGCGCCGCATGATGCGCCTCCGGCGCCAGCGTCACGATCAGGTCGAAATAATCGTCCTCCATATCCGCCAGCGTCCTGGGTTGGCGCTCGCCAAGCGACAGGCCTTCTTCGGCGAGCACCGCATCGACGAACGGGTCGCGCTCGCCGGCGCGCACACCGGCCGAAGCGACGAAGGTGGTGGCGGGAAGCATGCGGCGCGCCATTTGTTCCGCGATCGGCGAGCGCACGGCGTTCATGCCGCATAAAAACAGGATCGAATGGGGCAGGGCGACCAGGATCTAGCCTCGCCAGTGCAGCACGCAGACCAGCGTGAACAGCCGGCGCGCCGTGTCGAAGTCGATCTCGATCTTGCCGGCTAGCCGGTCCATCAAGGTCTGCGAGCCTTCATTGTGCAGGCCGCGCCGGCCCATGTCGATCGCCTCGATATGGCTCGGCGTCGAGGACCGGATGGCTTCGTAGTAGCTTTCGCAGATCAGGTAGTAGTCCTTGACGATGCGCCTCAGCGGCGTCAGCGACAGAATGTGGGTGACCACCTCGGCGCCGTTCTCGCGGCTGACGCCGAAAACCAGGCGGGACTCGGCCAGTGAAAGCTTAAGCTTGTAAGGACCCGCGCCGTCATCATTGACCGGCCGAAAACGGTTCTCCTCGATGAGGTCGAAGATCGCCACGGCCCGCTCGTGCTCGACGTCGGGCGTCGAACGTCCGATCGATTCGTCGAGCTCGACGTCGATCAGCCTGTCGCGGGTCTGGTCGCGGCCGGACATCGTTACATGTTCAACCTGATCGCGACGGAGCGGGCATGGGCATCGAGCCCTTCGGCCTTGGCGAGCGCGATCGCGGCGGGCGCCAGCGCCTTGAGCTGCTCCGGGCCGAGCTTCAGGATCGAGCTGCGCTTGACGAAATCGAGCACGGACAGACCCGACGAGAAACGCGCCGACCGCGCCGTCGGCAAGACGTGGTTGGAGCCGCCGACATAATCGCCGATGACTTCCGGCGTATGGCGGCCGATAAACACGGCGCCCGCGTTGCGCATCCTGGAAAGGAATACCTCGGCGTCGTCGAAGGCGAGCTCGACATGCTCGGCCGCGATCCTGTCGACCAGCGGCAGCGAGGCGTCGAGCGTCGGCACCAGGATCACCGCGCCGAAATCGCGCCAGCTGGCCCCGGCCGTCTCGCCGCGCGGCAGCACCTTGAGCTGGCGCTCGACCGCCTGCACGACCGCCTTGCCGAATTCCGGTTCGTCGGTGATCAGGATCGACTGCGCCGAAACATCATGCTCGGCTTGCGCCAAAAGGTCGGCCGCGATCCAGTCCGGGTCGTTGTCGGCATCGGCCACCACCAGCACTTCCGACGGCCCGGCGATCATGTCGATGCCGACCGTGCCGAACACCTGCCGCTTGGCCGCCGCGACATAGGCGTTGCCCGGACCGACGATCTTGGCGACCGGCCTGATCGTCTCGGTCCCATAGGCAAGCGCTGCAACGGCCTGCGCGCCGCCGACGCGGTAGATCTCCGAAACGCCGGCAAGGTCGGCTGCCACCAGCACCAGCGGATTGATGACGCCGCCCGAGGCCGGCACGACAATGACGATGCGCTCGACGCCGGCGACCCTGGCCGGCACCGCGTTCATCAGCACCGAGCTTGGATAGCTCGCCGTGCCGCCCGGCACGTAAAGGCCGACGGCTTCGATCGCCGTCCAGCGCGAGCCGAGCTCGACGCCCGCGGCATCCGTATAGCGATCGTCCCTCGGCTTCTGTCGCTCGTGATGCGAGCGGATGCGGTCGCGCGCGAATTTGAGCGCCTCGACGGTCGCCGGATCGGCCGCTTCATAGGCCTTGGCGATGTCGTCCTTCGATACCGCGATGCCGAGCGTGTTGAGATCGGCTTTGTCGAACTTCAGCGTGTAATCGACGAGCGCCTTGTCGCCTTCGGCGCGCACGCGGGCGATGATGTCGCGCACCACGGCCTCGACATCGGCCGACACCTCGCGCTTGGTGGTGAGGAAGGCCGAAAAACGCTGTTCGAAATCGGCGTCCTGCTGTCGGAGCGTTATCGCCATCGCGCTTCAGCCTCTGTGCAGGGGGCGCGAGGTGGCTTCCCAGGAGCCGCCGATGTCGGCAAGCCTGGCCTCGATACATTCGACGTCGAGCATAATGGTGCCGCCGCCCGAAAAGATCAGCTCGACGATGCCGGCCGGCTTGCTGATGGCGATGAAGCTGACCGCCAGCAGCGACAGCACCTCGGCCGGCTTATCGCGCGCAATGCCGTTGGTCTTGGCGCCGAGCACGCGATCGAAATGCAAGACGCTCTGGCGCCGTTCATTGTGCTGGCGGAACAAGCCGGATTTCGCTTCCCAGACGAAGCGGTTCATGGTCAGCACGAAGCGCTTGGCCGCCGGCAGATATTCGAGGTCGGAGACCTTCATCACGGCGTCCTGGACATGCGCCGAGACGATGCTCAGATCCTGGTCGTCGAGCGCGATGAGCTTGAGAGCTGCCATGCGGAATGCGCACCCTGAACGTTGACAATTCAACGTTCTGTTATGCGGTCTTTCCGCTCGGCGCAACCGCTGGGAAAGAATGCTGCGAAGCGTCAGCCCGAAATGCGCTCGATCACCGCGCCGCAACCGGAGAGCTTCTCTTCCAGCCGCTCGAAGCCGCGGTCGAGGTGATAGACGCGGTTGACCGTGGTTTCGCCTTCGGCGGCCAGGCCGGCGATCACCAGCGACACCGAGGCGCGCAGGTCGGTCGCCATGACGGGCGCGCCCTTCAGCCTTGCGACGCCGTCGACGATCGCCGTCTGGCCGGAAAGGGTGATGTGGGCGCCCAGCCGTGCCAGCTCCTGCACATGCATGAAGCGGTTCTCGAAGATCGTTTCGGTGATGCGCGACTTGCCCTTGGCCATGGTCATCAAGCCCATGAACTGCGCCTGCAGGTCGGTCGGGAAGGCAGGGAAGGGGGCGGTGGTCACGTCGACCGGCGCAATGCCTAAGCCGTTGCGCTTGACGCGGATGCCCTCATTGGTCGGCGTGATCTCGGCCCCGGTCTCGACAAGCACGTCAAGCGCGGTCTGCAACAGGTCTGGACGAGCGCCGGCGAGCATCACGTCGCCGCCGGTCATGGCGACGGCCATGGCATAGGTGCCGGTCTCGATGCGGTCGGGGATGACGCGCACGCGCGCCCCCGACAGCGCCTCGACGCCGTGGATGGTGATGGTCGAGGTGCCGGCGCCATGGATCTTGGCGCCCATGGCGATCAGGCATTCGGCGAGATTGACGATTTCCGGCTCGCAGGCGGCGTTCTCCAGCACCGTCTCGCCCTTGGCGAGCGAGGCCGCCATCATCAGCACATGGGTGGCGCCGACCGAGACCTTCGGGAAGACGTAGCGATTGCCGATGAGGCGGCCATTCCGGGTCTTGGCGATGACATAGCCATTGTCGACATCGAGTTCCGCGCCAAGAACCTGCAGGCCCTCGAGAAACAGGTCGACCGGGCGCGTGCCGATGGCGCAGCCGCCGGGCAGCGACACCTTGGCTTCGCCCATACGGGCAAGCAACGGCCCGATCACCCAGAAGGAAGCGCGCATCTTCGACACCAGCTCGTAAGGCGCGGTGGTGTCGACGATGTTGCGGGCCGAAAAATTGATCGTGCGCGAATAGCCTTCCTGCTGCTTTTCGCGCCGGCCGTTGACGGAATAATCGACGCCGTGATTGCCGAGGATGCGGATCAATTGCTCAACATCGGCCAGATGCGGCACGTTTTCCAGCGTCAGCGTGTCGTCGGTGAGCAGTGAGGCGATCATCAGCGGCAATGCCGCGTTCTTGGCGCCCGAGATCGGAATGGTGCCGGCAAGCTCATTGCCGCCGACAATTCTGATGCGATCCATGAGAAAACGTCCCCTCGGCCCGAACAGGCCGCTTCAATCGGTTTGAGTGTGCCCGGCTTAGACTATTGGCCGGCTTGGTTCAAGAAATAGGATTTTCCTAAAACCGGACCGACTGTGGCCGGCCAGTATGGCTGATTTGGTCAGTCCTTGTGCATTTTTCCTGCAGCCGGCAACTCTTCCGGCCGATCGTTGGGATCGGCAGCGCGCTGTTCGTCAGCGTCGCCGGCGCGTTGCTTGTGAACGTCGCCAGTGCGCTGCTTGTCACGGTCGCGGGCGCGCTGCTTGTTAGCGTCGCCAACCCGTCGCGAACGTGCCTGCATCTTGCGCTTCTGCAAATTGGCGCGCAGCGCCTCGGCCAGCCGGTCCTTGCGCTCGCCGCCGCCTTTTTTCGGTGGATTTGCCTTGTCGTCCATCGTCCATTCCTGACCGGCGGTCAGCCGGCCGCGATTCCGCATGGCTAGCATTTTCGGGCGGCCATGTCATGAAAGCGGGCCGAAAGTCGGGTTCATCCTGTGGATCAGCCGCCCATGCCGCCCCAAACCGCATAATTGCCGGCGGGAATCACATGCGACGCTTTGGGTTTTTCTTGGCCTTGCGCTTACCGGTTCGATATGGCAGAAGCGCCGCCATCGCAGGCTGCGGTAGCTCAGTGGTAGAGCACTCCCTTGGTAAGGGAGAGGTCGAGAGTTCAATCCTCTCTCGCAGCACCAGCCTATCCCGTTGAATTTGCTGAAGCTCTTGAGCGCCAAAGGTCTGCGTCCGTCTTTCGCGCCGATTTCAAGACATGGCTATCGTCAAAGTCCGCGAGCACGGGGTAAGCGATGGCCTCACCCGTCGGGATGTTCATCTAGGGGACGCCGAAAGGTTTCGCTCCGCGATATGATCGAGCGAGAAAATGCCGGCGCCGCGCGTCAGCACCAGGAGCAGCAACGAGGCCCATAACAGGTGCTCGGCCCAGTTCTCCGGATAGACGAAGGTCTGGATGACGGAGACGACGCCGAGCAGCATCAGGGCCGCCAGGCGCGAGAACAGTCCAAAAAAGATCAACACCGAGCCTGTGATTTCGGCCGTTGTCGCCAATGGCGCCGCTATCGAGGGATCGATGAACGGCAGGTTGTATTCGTTTGCGAACAACTGCAGCGTCACTGGCCACGAGGCGAGCTTGCTCTGGGCCGATTGCCAGAAGACATGTGCCACCGCCACGCGCGCAGCGAGTTGGACCAGCGAAAATGGAATATGTTCGGGCAGCTTGATGGCGCGCCTGTAGAGGCCGACAAGGCCGGCCGGCATGGATGAGGAATGTTCTGATGCTGCGCTCATGACTGTCTCCATGTGTTTGAGAGGAAATTCGCGGCGACGCGCACATTGGTGACGAGACCGTCGCCGAACAGACGCATAAGGGCGGAAACCAGATCGAAGGCAGGGTCGAGGGCCAACGCACGGCCGGTGGCATGCTCAAGGCCGAGACCATGCTTCAGCGAATGCCAGAAGGCGAGGCTCGCACGGTCGAGCAGAGCAAGTCGCACGTTATCCCCTGACCGCCACAACGCCACGCGTTCGGGGCGCCTTGTCCAGGCGCTGTTCTGGTCGACGGGTCCTTCCTGCTGATGCGCAGTCCATACCGAAAGGATCGACCAGTGCGAAATGATCAGCCGCAGCGAAGGCTGCAACACGATATCTGGCGATGGGCCGAGCTCGGTGTTGTCGTATTCGGCGAGGCTGCGGGGCTGCGACGAAGGTGCATCGAGCGCCTCGGCTATGGCCCATTCGAGCCGTGCCGTTTCGGCAACGATCGGCATGTCGGACAGCGTGTCGGTTGATTTGAGGAAGCGCGGGAAGCCGGCGCCATAGCGCGCCAGCCGCGATTCTGTTGGCGGATGGCGTCGAATGAACTCGCTTGCTGCGTAGCGGAAGAAACGTTCGTCGACCAGGCGAACAGTGACCGGAAAGACCGCCATCAGCACCGCTGTCAGCGAGCTGCGGGTGTTGTTCTGGTAGATGCGCAGGCGGCCTAGCGGATCGGCGCTGCCCGCGGTCAGCAATCTCGCGGCGATTGTTGGATCCGTGGACAGCACCGAGCGCGCCATCGTGGTCTGCAGGTGCTCAAGCGGCAGCATAGTATTCCTCCTCGAGCGGAGGCAGCGCCACGGAGATGGATGGTCTCGCGGTCCTGGCAGCCGCGAACGCCGCAAGGACGGGCATGCTGGTCGTCGTTTCGCCTTCGATCGGGAGGCGGATCGGCGTCGCGCGAGCTTCTGTCATTTGCTCGCGCCGCGCCGCCTGCTTGCGGCTGAACATGATCGATGCGGTCAGCATGTCGGCCCACATCGCTTCGCCCAGCAGCACGTCGAGAACGGGAACGTCGGTGTCCCACTCGATCAATGTCGGGCGCGGCCCAAGCCGATCCACGGCATGCTGGTAGAGCGCCCAGACGACCGGCGGCACGCGCGAGCCATGATCGTCGATCAGCACTGTGTCGGTTCCGACATGGTTGGTCGCATGGCCGGCGAGATGGATCTCGCCGATAGCTTCCTCAGGGAGCGCGTCGATGAAGGCCTTGGCGTCATATTGCAGGTTGTGCGCGGAGACCTGGACATTGTTGACGTCGAGCAGCAGGCCGCAGCCGGTTCGCGCCACGAGCGCCGCCAGGAACTCGGCCTCGTTCATCGAGGCGTCCGCGAAAGCCAGATAGGCCGACAGGTTCTCGATCAGCACACGTCGCTTCAGCGTGTCCTGAACCGTCTCGACGTTGCGGGCAACGATCGCCAGCGCCTCTTCGTCATAGCGCAACGGCAGGAGATCGTTGAGATAGGCCCCGTCGGCGACGCTCCAGGCGAGGTGCTCGGAAACCAAATCGGGCTCAAAGCGCTCGCAGACCTTGCGCAGCCTTTCGAGATGGTCGCGATCCAGGCCTTGCGCGCTGCCCAGCGACAGACCGACGCCATGCACGGACAGCGGATAGGTCTGGCGCAGTCTTTCCAGCGCCTGGACGCCCGCGCCGTCGCCCATGTAGTTCTCGGCGTGGACCTCGAGCCAGCCTGCGGACGGGCGCCGCGTCAGCATCTCTGCGATGTGGGGCGAGCGAAGACCGATGCCCGCCGATGCGGGGATTGCGAGTGGCGAAAACATATTGGACATCGGTCTCCTCCTTCTGGTCTGATTGCTCGAGGTGGAAAGTCGGCTAGGCCTTGGGCTTGTCGCTGCCCCCGGAAATCTTCGCGCAACTGCCGGCCGGCACGTAGAGCCAGGAGTCAGGCTGGTTGTCGGCGGTGGAAGTGCCAGCGCATGAATGCGTCGCAGTCTGGCAGTCGTTCTGGCCTGCCTTGACGACGCCATAGCACTTCTCGAAGGCGAAGCCGGGCTTGGCGGCGGGACCGCTATATGCCGCCGTGGCGGCGAGTGAGGTGGCGGCCGCGAGGGCCGAGCCGATAAGGGTCTTGGTGTTGATCACAGGCTTGTCTCCTGGTTGGCGTTTCGACGGAAAGACCGGCCCCGAGGCCCGTCTGCAGATCAGTTTCCACGATCGTCATGCCGAGCTGAAATGCTGTCTCGGCATGGAATTGATAAGCGGGCCACGATGTGCCGAGGGCGGCGCGAAAAGGCCCTCCGGCCGGGAACCGGAGGGCCTGGCGCCTGCATTCGGGAGTATGCGAGCAGGCGCGGCTAGGCGGGAGGAAAGCGCCTAGATGTATTGGGTTCTGCAGTCGTTGGCCGGGCGCTCGTTGGTGCTGGAAAGATCAGCGGCAAGCCAGTCTTCGGCACATTGCCGTCCCCTGTCGCGAATGTCAGTCAGCTCGCCCCAATCGATCCAGGGCCTCACAAGCAGCGGAGCTCCAGCTCGATAGTGGCTGTCGAAGATGCTGTGAACCGGGGCGCATCCGGTCACGCATTGGGCGGCGCCGGGGCTGCGATCCGGACAGCGCGCCATGAATATCGACGGCTTGCCGCTGACCACCACACGATGGCAGGCTCCGATTGACGCCGCAGGCGGCAGTTGCGAGATGTCGCCGTCGCCCCAATAGACATCGCCATCGATCTCAATGGCCGGCGAAAGGAACGGAACAGCCGCAGCCGCCACGATCGCGTTTATCGACAATTGTTCGTCCGAGAATATCTTCACCGCATCTGTGCGGGCGTTGACGGCCACGACGCGCAGCTTCACCGGGCAGTCTTCGTCGCGGATAGGCTGAAGGTCGATCGACTGTTCCAGCATCGATCTAAGCAGGCTCGTTCTGTCGATGGCGAACATCGAGGCATGGCTGACGCGCCGCCAGAAATTGGCGAGCGCCGTCCGCGCGCCGCGCCTTCCGCCGACGCTCAGCCCATAAGCAAAGACCGCCGCCTGCATCGCTGCAAAGCCCGACGCGGTAACGCCGCTCACGCTGCAGTTCGGCTCGTCCAGCAGCCGATCGAGCACACCCCAGACGAAAGCGGCATGCGCGTCATTTGCCAGCACGATGTCGATCGTCCGGCCCTCGACATTAGGATCCGTCACTGACGTGACAAGATCCGTCGCTGACGTGATCGATTGGACTGTGCTCACTGCGGACTGGGCAAGCATGGCCTGGTCTCCATCCCAAGGTCGCCAGCAAGGGCGATTGGAGAGAGACTGCCGCATCTTCTTGTTCAGCCGAAATGCCAAGGTGGCATGAAGTCCATAGGCAGATTGCATTGGCTGCTGGCCCCGCGCGCGACAATCTTCATCCCGATCAGGCTGGCGCCGTTGCCGGAGCCGCGCCTGGAAGGGAGATGAATGATGAGAAGACAACTTGCCTGTGTGGCTGTGCTTGCCGTTTGTCTTGGCGTGAGCCCGGCGTCCGCCGACCCGTTCAGCGACCTCGCTGCATTCCCGACCTTCTACGCAGACGCCACGATGAAGACGATGAAACCGATGGCCGGGTTCAGGAAGGCCTGGTTTGCTCTGTCAAAGCATGACCGGGTCAAGATGACGAAGGCGTGCAACGACCCGGCGATGCGCAAACCCCACGCACAATACTGCGCCAACGTGCTTGTTTTGGGCGGAGCCAATTAGCGGCGCACGCCCGGAATGCAGAACCGGCATAAACGCCATTCGCAGATGGCATTGGCGAATTGAGCGCCGGATGAAGCAAGGTCCACCTCGGCAAGCGGGAACAATAGAGTTCCAAAATGCTGCCGGTCATCAACGCAGTCGTCAAAGGGGCGATTGCACAACTCCGGAGAAGGATCCCACCATGAATATCAAAGCCATCTGCATCGGCGCATTTGCACTTTCCATGCTCGGCAGCGCTGCGTTCGCCGGCGCGCTCGACGAGCCGTCCAACATGCAGCCCTTCTTCACCGACGCCAGCATGAAGACGATGAAGCCCAAGGCTGAATTCAAGGCCGCCTGGGACGCGATGTCGAAGGACAAGCAGGGCGCGATGATGAAGGAGTGCCAGGATGCGGCGATGAGCAAGCCGCACGCCGAATTCTGCGCCAACCTCCAGGCGCTCGGCGGCGCCAACTGAGCGCTCGACAACCGTTTCGGGCAACATCGGACGGCGGCATGATGGCGAGCAGCTTGCTCGCCATCATGCTTTTGAGAAGCGAGAGCATTCGCCGGAAGCTCATCATGACCGATTGCTATCGACTTTATACCCCCCGTGCATTGGCGTGATGGAATGCATTGCGGCAGGGTTCGAGCCTGCAGATGCAGTTGAGGGACGACCCGCATGGACATACATCACATCCGCTATTTCCTGGCCGTCTGCGAAACCCGGAATTTCACGCGCGCAGGCGAGAAGTGCAACGTTACCCAGCCGGCGCTCTCGCGCGCCATCCAGCAGCTCGAGGATGAGGTCGGCGGACTGTTGTTTCGCCGCGAGCGGAATCTGACGCACCTCACCGATTTGGGCGCTTTGCTCCGCCCCAGATTTCAGCAGATCCTCGATGAGGTGACCGGCGTTCGCCAGGAGGCGTCGAGATTCCTTTGCCTGGAGAATGCAAATCTCAAGGTTGGCGTGATGTGCACGATCGGTCCGCGGCGGTTTACCGGGCTGCTGACGGACTTCAACCGGCGCCAGCAGGGCATCCAGCTGCAGCTTGTCGAGGGGGTGCCGGCGTCCCTGTCGCAGCTGCTGGAAGCGGGTGAGATCGATGTCGCCATCATGGCGTCGAGCAACAGTTTTCCGGAAAGGTTCGATGTTACGCCCCTCTATCGCGAGCGGTTCGTGCTCGCGTTTCCCAATGGGCACCGGCTGGCCCGAAACGACAATGTCGCCATCTCGGAGCTCGACGGCGAGAACTATCTCAGACGCCTGAACTGCGAGTATCGCGACTATCTTGCGGGCCTTTGCAATGAACGTGGCGTCAAGCTCAGGATCTCCTACGCCAGCGAGCGCGAAGACTGGATTCAAAACATGGTCTCCGGCGGGCTGGGCATCTGCTTCATCCCGGAGTTCAGCGCCGTCATCCCGGGATTGCAGGTCAGGCCCGTCATAGATCCGGAGGTTTGGCGAGAGGTATCGCTTGTCGTCGTGGCCGGGCGCCGGTTCTCGCCGGCCACATCAACCTTCGTCAACAGCGTCAAGGCGCATAGCTGGCCGGAAAGCGGCATCGATCTGGTTAGGAAAACGGCTGCATAGCAAGTCGAAGAAAAGAACCGACGCCATGGTCTGTCGTGGCGCGGATTGCTGCGCCCGTATGATGATCGACGATAGTTTTCAGGTATCGATTTAAGAGCCAGTCAGCATTTCTCTTTCGGGAAGGCTCCGGTCACTCTCCTCGTCATGCCCCGCCTCCCGCGATTGGGCACCGACAAAGGAGAAATACGAGATGGCTACCAAGAAACTCAACCTTGCGTTCGCGCTGGGCATGCTGTCCGCGACCGCTGCACTTTCCGCGGCCCCGGCTTTCGCCGGCGACTGCCCTGCCGGCCAGGCCGCCACCACCGATATCCAGGAACATCCAAGCAAACCGGTCGGCGTGACCGACACGGTGCTTTCCGCAATCGATCTGAGCAGCAAGGGCGAGGCCTGGAAAGGCAACATGCTGCGCCTTCGCAAGCTCGTCGTTCAGCCCGGCGGCGTCGTGCCGTGGCATGAGCACAATGTCCGCCCTGCCAACATTATCGTCCTCGAAGGCTCGATCACTGAATACGCCAGCACCTGCAAGGTCGGCATCGAGCATCCGGCCGGCGACGCGACCGCCGAGTTCGGCCAGCTCGCCCACTGGTGGAAGAACAACGGCAAGGTTCCGGCCGTCCTCTATTCCGCCGACGTCCTGCCGTCGGCGATGCATGAAGACCACATGATGTAAGCCGCTCGCCGCGGTGAAGATATCCCGGCATCAGAAACCAAAAACCCGTCCTCGGGTGATTGCCTGAGGACGTGGCAACGGAGCCTGTCATGACGACCAGTGAGCATTCCGAACCGACGCGGCTTCGCATGGCGGCCGCGGATAGCTGGCGCTTCGGCCTGATCGCGCTGATTGCGTTCCTGACGCTCGTCGATCTGTTCGCCACCCAAGCCATCCTGCCTTCGCTGGTGGTGAAATTCGGCGTCAGTCGCGCCACCATGGGCTTTGCCGTCAACGCCAGCACCTTCGGCATGGCAGTGGCCGGGATTGCCGTCGCTCTCTTTGGGCGAGGCATCGACCGCCGCAACGGCATCTGGATCAGCCTGGCCATCCTGGCGATCCCGACGACGCTGCTGTCGCAGACGGACAATATTGTGGTCTTCGCACTGCTGCGAGTGGTGCAAGGCCTTTGCATGTCGACTGCGTTCACGCTCACCATGGCCTACCTGGCAGAGCATTTTTCGGCGCGGCAGACGACGAGCGCGCTTGCGGCCTATGTGACGGGGAATGTTGCCAGCAACTTTTTCGGCCGGTTGATGTCGGCGGCCGTCGCCGACACGTTCGGCATCTCCACCAACTTTCTGACCTTCGCCGCGCTTAATCTGCTCGGCGCCGCCCTTGTCTGGTTCACGTGGCAAAAGACCTCGGCAATGATGCCCGCCGACGCCGAGGGTCAGCCCGCCCGCGCCGCCTGGAAAGCCCCGTTGCGGAACGCCGAGCTGCGTGCCTGCTTTGCGATCGGCTTTTTGATCCTGTTCGTCTTTATCGGCACGTTCACCTATGTGAATTTTCAGCTTGTCGCGGTGCCGCTTTCGCTGACCCCCATGGCGCTTGGCGCAGTCTATTTCGTCTTCTTGCCATCGATGCTGACCACTCCGCTCGCCGGGCGCGTGGCCTCAGGCCTTGGCCCGAGAATGGGGGTGGGCGCGACGCTTGGGCCGGCGATCATCGGTTTGCTTCTGCTGCTCGCACCCAGCCTTCCGGTCGTCCTCGCCGGGATGGCGCTGGTCGCCGTCGGCACCTTCCTGGCTCAAGCGATAGCCACGGGACATGTCAGCCGGACCGCGTCGCGCGATCGCGCCGCCGCGAGCGGCATCTATCTCGCGTCCTACTACGCGGGCGGGCTCGCCGGCAGCTTCCTCATCGGACAGATCTACGACCGCGTCGACTGGACCGCATGCGTGATCGTGCTGGTCGCGGTTCTCGCCAGTGCGATCGCGATCGCGCGCGTGCTGCAAACGCCGAAGGCCTGAGACCTGAAATCGAAACTTAGTTGTCCAACCAAGGAGACCGACATGATCAACCATCTCAAAGCTCTGTTTGCAGGCGCAGCCATGCTGATGTCTGCTGCCCTCCCGGCTGCGGCTTCGGACGGCGTCGTCACCGTCAAGAGCGACTATTCCGTCGCTGAAACCGTCGCCCGCATCAAGAAGGACGTGCTCAAGAAAGGCATCAAGTTCTTCGGCGTCATCGACCAGGCACAGCTTGGCAAGAATGCGGGCAACGATGTCAGGCCGTCGCGGCTGGTCATGTTCGGCAATCCGGCGCTCGGCACCACCTTCATCACCTCCAATCCCGAAGCCGGGCTCGACTGGCCTGTGAGAGTGCTGGTCTACCAGAGCGCCGACGGCTCGGTTTACGCCGCCTACAGCGATTTCGACTGGATCGCCAGGCGGCACGGCATCACCGACCGCACCGCGCAGTTCAAGATGGCAACGGAAGTCATCCAGTCGGTGACCTCAACCGTCAAGAAGAACTGAATGCGGAAAAGCATTGCCCGGACACGCAAGGCATGCTGCCTTGCCCGGCGACCCTATTCGGCGGCGGACAACGCTTTAGCCCGCTCGCCAAACCATTTCTTCTGCGTGGCCTCTCGCACCAATGCGCCCACCGCGGGCGAATGCCTGCGGCCGCGCACCGTGACGAGATTGACCTCCCGCCAGAATTCCGGCTCCGTGATCGGCAGAGGCACCACGCCAGGATGCTTGGCGGTATGCTCGGGCATGAAGCCGAAGCCGGCCCGGCGGCGATCATCGCCAATGTCCAGTCGTCACGATCGCTCCAGTATACCGGGCTGGGTGAGTGAAACGGCGCTCGCGGTGGAAAAGCGGCCCGCCGAATTCATCTTCCAGGAGTTTGATGGCGCGCGACAGCGCCGGCTGCGTGACATTGCACTGCTCGGCCGCCCGCGTGAAATTCAGTTCCTTGGCGACGGCCAAGAAGTATTTGACCTGGCTGATCTCCACTGCACGCTCCCTCACTGGACGTGCATACGGCACGGCCCGGGTGCCATGCAATCTTACTAGCTGCCCTGACGTCAAACAACCCGAACGGTCGATCGACCTCCACAGCCGACGATCTGACCGTCAGCTATCGAATCCATGTCTCAACGGCATTTCCGCAGCTTGCGGCGGTTCACCATACTCATCGTCAGATCCAGAGCCGGCCCGCACCCCGTCGCTCGTAGCGCAATCGGAAGGACAAGACGATGCTCAAAGGCAAGACAGCGCTCATCACCGGTTCGACCAGCGGCATCGGGCAAGGCATTGCCGAAGCCTTCGCGGCCGAGGGCTGCAACATCGTTCTGAACGGCTTTGGCGACGCCGCCGAGATCGAACGCCTGCGGGCCAAGCTTGCGGCCGATCATCAGGCCGTCATTCGATACGACAATGCCGACATGAGCAAGGGCGACGCCATCACGGCGATGATGGACAAGGCCATCGCCGAGTTCGGCGCCGTCGACATACTGGTCAACAACGCCGGCATTCAGCATGTCGCGCCGATCGACGACTTCCCGATCGAGAAATGGGAAGCGGTGGTGGCGATCGATCTCATGTCTTCGTTCTATACGATCCGGCGCGCCTTGCAGGCGATGAAGGCGCGCAAATGGGGCCGCATCATCAACGTGGCCTCGGCGCACGCGCTCGTCGCATCGCCCTATAAATCCGCCTATGTCGCTGCCAAGCACGGTGTCGCCGGCCTGACCAAGGCCGTCGCGTTGGAGGTTGCCGAACAGGGCATCACGGTCAACGCCGTTTGCCCCGGCTACGTGCTCACGCCGCTGGTCGAAAAGCAGATACCGGATACCGCCAAGGCGCGCGGCATCACCGAGCAGCAGGTGATCAAGGATGTTCTGCTGGCAGCGCAGCCGACCAAGCAATTCGTCACGGTCGAGCAGGTTGCCGCGCTCTGCCTGTTCCTGGCGTCGGACGACGCGGCCTCGATCACCGGTGCCGTCATGCCGATCGAAGGCGGTTGGACTGCTCACTAGACCCGCACGAGGAGCGAAGGCGATGAACAAGATCACGCAAAACCTGTCCGCTCCGGAAGCAGGACCGGCGCTTGGCCATCAGGGCGAAGTCAAGCGTCAGACCGTTCTTGTCCTTCAAGGCGGCGGCGCGCTCGGCGCCTACCAGGCCGGCGTCTACCAGGCGCTGGTCGAGGGCGGCATCGAACCGGACTGGGTCATCGGCACGTCCATCGGCGCCATCAACGCCGCGCTGATTGCTGGAAACGAGCCCGGCGTGCGTCTGGCCAGGCTCCAGGAATTCTGGGACGGCGTCAGCCGCAGCAGTCCGTTCGACGAGTTTTTCCGGATGATGGTTCCAAGCAACATCTTTGCCAATATGGGCACGGTGATGCGCGGCATCCCGGGGTTCTTCGAGCCGAACCCAAGCGCCATGTTCGGAGTCAACCGCGAGGTTGGTGTCGAGAACGCATCCTATTACACCACGGATCCGCTCAAGAGGACGCTCAGCAATCTGATCGACTTCGACTATCTCAACGGGCGCCACACGCGGCTGACGGTCGGCGCGGTCAACGTCAACACCAGCGAGCTCAAATATTTCGACACGCGCGAGATGATCCTGTCGGCGGCGCATGTCATGGCGTCGGGCGCCTTGCCGCCGGCGTTTCCAGCAGTCTGCATCGACGGCGAGCCCTATTGGGACGGCGGCATCTATTCGAACACGCCCATCGAGGTCGTGCTGGACGAGCGCCCTCGGCGCGACGCGCTGATCTTTGCCGTCAACATGTGGCAGCCCCGCGCCAACGAGCCGAAATCGATCTGGCAGGTCATGGGGCGACAGAAGGACCTTCAATATGCCAGCCGCGGCCGGAGCCACGTTGCACGGCAGGAGCAACTGCATCGGTTGCGGCATGTCGTGCGCGAACTGGGAAGGCTCGTGCCGGAGGAGCGTCGCGAGGATCCGATGTTCAAGGAGCTCGCCTCCTATGGCTGCCCGTCGGTCATGCATCTCGTTCGCCTGCTTTCGCCGCGACTGGACGGCGAGGACCACACCAAGGACATCGACTTCACCCGCTCGGGCATACGCACGCGCTGGCAGGCAGGATACGAGCATGGGCAGCGCGTCCTCGCTGACAAGCCCTGGGAATGCGAGGTCGACATGCTGCAAGGCATTGTGATCCACGAATCCCAAGAGTGACGTGCCGCGCCGAGCAAGATACGGAGACCACCGATGCAGATTGTCACCCCCGGCATGCGGTTGATCCCGGAAGCCGTGCTCGCCAACAATGCTGCGCTGTTCCGCACGATCCCGGAGACTCCCTCGCACGCGGACAAGTCATTGCACCGCGTGATCATTGTAGGCGGTGGCGCGGGCGGCCTGGAACTGGCGACGCGCCTCGGCCGCAAGTTCGGCAACCGGCGGCTTTCCGTCACGCTTGTCGACCGAAACCGCACCCATATCTGGAAGCCGCTGTTGCATGAGGTGGCATCCGGCGCCTTGAGCGCATCACACGATGCGGTCGAATACATCGCCCATGCCAGCCGCCACGGCTACCGATACCGCATTGGCGAGGTCGTCGGCATCGATCGTGCCAAACGCCAGGTTTTCGTTGCGCCCAGCTTCGACGATGACGGTCGCCAGGTCATCCCGCCGCGCGTTCTGGGCTACGACACGCTGGTCATGGCCGTCGGCAGCGTGACCAATGACTTCGGCACGCCGGGCGCCGCGCGCCATGCCCTTTCGCTCGATACCGCGGAACAGGCGGCCCGCTTCAACAAGCGCATGATCGATGCCTGCCTGCGCGCCAATGCGCAGTATGAGCAGCTTTCACCCGGTCAGCTCCATTGCGTCATCGTCGGCGCCGGCGCCACCGGCGTCGAGCTGGCAGCGGAACTTCACAAGTCGATGCGCGAGATAGCGTCGCATAATCTCGACAACATCGATTTCGAAAGGCTGATCCGCATCACCATCGTCGAAGCCGGACCGAGAATCCTGCCTGCGCTGCCTGAGCAGATGGCGCGCGCCACGGCACGCTTGCTGATCAAGTTGGGCGTGCAGATACGCTGCGGGATCAAGGTCACTGAAGTGACCGAAGACGGTATACGGCTCGGCGACAAGCTCTTTGTGCCTGCCGAACTGGTCGTCTGGGCGGCCGGTATCAAGGCGCCGGATTTCCTGAAGGGTCTCGAAGGTCTCGAAACCGATCGCATCAACCGCCTGATCGTCGATGAAACCTTGCGCACGGTCGCAGACGAGAATGTGTTCGCGATTGGCGACTGCGCGAACTGCGTTCTCCCGGGCGAAGAAAACGCCTTGCCGCCGCGCGCCCAGACAGCCCATCAGCAGGCAGGCCACATGGCCAAGGTGATTGCGGCACGTCTCGCGGGGCGGGCCCCGCCGGCGTATCGCTACCGCGACTATGGTTCCCTCGTCTCACTCGCCGACTACGGTGCGTTCGGCAGCCTGATCGGGGGACTGAAGATCGAAGGTCTCGTTGCAAGGCTCGTCTATCGCTCGCTGCACAAGATGCATCTCAAGGCGGTGCACGGCCTGGCGCAGACCACGCTGGCTTCGATCGGCGAGATGATCGTCAAGCGCGCCAGACCGCGCATCAAGCTTCATTAGAGCGGCGGAGGCGATGCGATGGAAAAGTATGACGTCGTGATCCTGGGCGGCGGCAATGCTGGAATGGGCGTGACGGTTGCGACACGCGCCGCCGGACTTTCCGTCGCCATCGTAGAGGCTCGCGATCTTGGCGGCACCTGTCCCAATCGCGGCTGCACGCCGAAGAAGGTGCTGGTCGCGGCAGCCCACGCGCTCGACGAGATCGCGAGGGCCGGCGATCATGCAATAAGGATCGAACCGCCGCGGCTGGATTGGCGAGGCTTGATCGAGCGGGAAAGGGACATCATCAGGGATATCCCGTCCCGATTGTCCGGTTTGATGGCCAAGCGAGGCGTCGACGTCATCTACGGCGAGGCCGCATTTGTCGCCAGCAACGCCATCCGCGTCGGCAGTCGAGAATTCGAGGCCAGGAACATCGTCATCGCCACCGGCTCGAAGCCGCGCCCAATGCCGATTCCGGGCTCGGAATTCCTGACGACATCGGACGATGTGCTGAGCGATCCGACGCTGCCTCGCGCCGTGGTGTTCATTGGCGGTGGCGTTATCGCTTTCGAGCTGGCTCACGTCTATGCGCGCGCCGGCGTCGAAGTCACCATCCTCGAGGCGCTGCCGCAGCTTCTGGGAAGCTTCGACGAGGATGCCGTTGCTCTGCTCCTTGGCGAGAGCGAGCGCTTCGGTATCAGCATCCATACCAAGGCTTGGGTCAAGAAGATCGAGAAGGTCGACGGGCGACTGCGGGTGAGCTTCGCGAAGGATGGCGCCGAATACCGGGTGGACGCAGATCGGGCCGTCAATTGCGCCGGGCGCGTTGCCAATGTCGAGGGCCTCGATCTCGGCGCCGGCGTCATCGTGCATCGCGAAGGCCGCATCGAGATCGACGATCATCTGAGGTCCCGTTCCAACCCGGACGTCTATGTCTGCGGCGACGCGGTCTGGAATTCTCCGCAGCTTTCGCCGATAGCGACCTACGAGGGCGGCATCGTCGGCCGCAATATCGTCGACGGCCCGAAACATCGGCCCGACTACGGTCACATACCTGCCTCGCTCTACAGCATTCCGGCCGTGGCAACCGTCGGTTTGACCGAGGCCAAGGCGAGGGAACGCGGCTTCATCATCAACGTCCGCTCGAACGACATGCAAGGCTGGCTTTCGGCCAGGACTTACGCCGAGCCGGTAGCGTGGTCGAAGATCATCGTCGAGGAAACGACAGACAGGATCCTTGGGGCTCACCTGGTCGGCCATGCCGGCGAAGAGCTGATCCACATATTTGCGCTCGCGATGAGGCACGGCATCACGGCACGAGAGCTGTCTGAGATGGTCTGTGCTTTCCCGACCTTCACGGCGGATATCAGGAACATGATGTAACGCGTCGCCTCGGGTCAGCGAAGAAGACACAGATCTGGCATGTGTCGATGCAGGTGGGGCATCAAATCCATGCAGGAAAAACATGGCAACTGCCGAGGGGTTACGGTGATAGGCTGTGTGCGAGGTATGAAAGTGCAGACATGGCCGCCGACGACCAGGCAATGACATTCGAGCAGTCCGTGCAGGCAGCCATCGAGCTTGATGCGCCTCTCAATGAACGGCTGGCGGTGGTTGCCGCGGCGGTCCGCCGCCTAAACTCGGAGTTTGCGGACGCTGTAGATCGACTGGTGGAACGCCTGGAGAAGCAGGGTGCCGGAGCGGCGGCGCCAAAGCCCGGCGATGTCATGCCGCCATTCCTGCTGCCTGACGACGAAGGCAGGCTGGTTGGCCTGGCCGACATCCTGCTCCAAGGGCCCGCTGTGATCACCTTCCAGCGCGGGCATTGGTGCCCTTACTGCCGTTTGAACGCGATCGGCATCGTCGAAGCGCAGCAGGAGATCGCGGCATTGGCCGGGCAAATCGTGGCGATCATGCCCGAGCGAGGCAAATTCGCCAGGGCGATGAAGGCCGCGGTTGGCGCAAGCTTCCCCTTCCTGACCGATATGGACAATGGCTACGCCCTGTCTCTTAACTTGGCAATATGGATCGGAACCGAAATGGAGCGGTTGATGGGCGTTGCCTATGACCTCCCAAGCTACCAGGGCAACTCCAGCTGGTTCCTGCCGATCCCGGCCACATTCGTCGTCGGAACCGACGGGATCATCACCGACCGCTTCGTCGATCCGGACTACCGCCGTCGCATGGACATCGACGACCTGATCGCGGCGCTCAGGCGGGCTCGCTGACGCCAAAGGATGACCAGTCGGCCGCTCTCAAGAGATTGAGCAGCGTCGTCGCGACAGGTGCGCGCTGCCTGCCGGCGACCGCATAAACCGACACGATCCGCGAGACGTCCAGATCGCGAAGCTTGAGCCGGCGGATGTTCGAGGATCGCGGTGCAGTAAGCGAGACAAAGCCAACTCCGGCATTGGCCTCAAGCAGCGCAAGGAGATCCTGATCGGTCTCGACTTCATGCGCGGTCCGGGGAGTATACCCTTTAGCGGAAAGACAACGCGCTAGTTCCTCGCTCGTCTCCCAATCGATCCGGCTGAGCACAGGTTCGGCGGCGAGCTGAGCCAGCGCGACATCAGCCTCATTTCGCCGGGCGAGCGGGTGATCTGAATTTACCGCGAGTTCGATCCCTTCCTGGAACAGAGGCCATACGTCCAGGCGGTCCCAAGCCTGTCCAAGGGGGCCGGCAATCGCCAACTCTACTTCACCGCCCTTTAGCGCCTCGATCACAGCCGCCGGCGAGCCACGGTGGATTTTGAGATGCACACCGGGATAGGCCCGAAAGAGCTCGGTGAACGGCGAAACCAGCAGCGCAATGTTGATGCTGTTCGAAATGGTCACATTGAGCGGCGCAACATCGCTGCTTTGCACAGCCTTGGCCAATGACTTGGCGGAAGTGGCCGCGTCATAGCATTGTTGCAGCAAGGGCAGCATCCGCCGTCCAAGTTCCGTCAGGTGCGAGTGCTGACGCTCTCGCCGGAGGAGCTCGCCACCGAGTTCTTCTTCAAGCGTCTTGATCGCGCGCGTAAGCGCCGGCTGAGTGACGTTGCATTCCTCGGCCGCTCTGGTGAAGTTCAACGTGTTGGACAGGGCCAAGAAATAGCGGACCTGCTGCATCTCCATGAATTTTCGCCCCCTTCAGCGAAATTCGATTTCTTCAGGAACAGCTAATTCGCGGCCATGCTAGCGGAAATCCAAGCAAGGTCGAGGGGTGATTTGCTGGGGTTTGCCCGCAAGACAATTGTCCAGCAGGGTCACCTTGTCGGTCGTCATAATGCTAGAAAATATAGTGTAAAGTACGTTTTTATTGAATTAGCGGAAGTTCAATCCTCACGCAGCACCGGCTTTCCGAAACATCTGGTGGGCGTGTCGGGCGATCACGCCGGCTCAGTTGGTGACATGCGACAGCCGCAGGCCGGCTTCGTCCGGGATCTCGGCCATGCCTTCCTCCGCGAAGCGGAACATGTCCTCGAAATCCAGCTCCCGCTCGAAAATGACGCCGCCGACTTTGATCGCAAGCACGTCCTTGTCGCCTTTGGGCGCGAAGTAGATCTCGCCGACCGTGCCGCGAATGCGCTCGCCGATGTCCTTGGCGTCCTCTTCGCTCGCGCCCGGCAGGAAGACGCCGAACATCGAGGTTCCGATCCGGCCGATCAGATCGTCCTTGCGCACCGCGGATCGGATGGCCGATGCGATCAGCCGCAAGGCCTCGTCGCCCCATTCGAGACCGAAACGCAGGTTGATCGATGCCAGATGTTCCGGATGGATGACCAGAAAGGCGCCGGAGCGCGGACCGGCCGGTCTCTGCGCCCTCCGGTCGACCATCGAGGTGAACACCTTGCCGTTCAGGCAGCCGGTCAGCTGGTCGTAGGTGCCGGATCTGGTGAGTTCCTGCCGGTAGCGGCGGATCTTCACCTGTTGCCAGCCGAGCAGGGCAAACAACGGCAGACCGATGACGATCGGCACGATGATTGCCGTAATTGCCCCGCGGCCGAATGGCGTCAGGCTGTCGCTGAAAAGCAGCAGGTAGTTCAACCCGAGCGAAAGCGCGACGCAGGCGGCGGTGCCAAGCGCGGCCAGCAAGATGAGGTGCTTCCACGTTTGAACCGGCGCGGTCGGTGTTTTCGCAGTCAAGGGCCAATCTCCTGTTCGACGCATGGCATACAGGAGGTCCGTTACGATTTCGGTGTCAGGGAAACGTACAATTTGATGCAAGTCGGCATGTTCTCCATGGCAAGCGCCGGATCCGGCACACCGGCGGCCGCGGTCGGTGGCTGACGACCTGCCAGGTCGTCGGCCCAGTCCAGGTTTTAGAAGTGCTGAACCGCCCTGACCATTCTGCTTTCACGCAAGTGCGCGAGGGGAGCGGCCACCGGCTTTCCCGCGGCAGCACTATTGCGGTGGGCCGAAAATGCCCATCCGGGCGGTCCTCGCCACCACCTCCGCCTTGCCGTAAATGCCGCTGCGAGCGGCCATCGCCCAGCCGTTCGAAACCAGCCAGGCGCCGACATCCTGCGTGCCGAGCGCGCAGGGCGCGGCGATGGCAAAACGGTCGACGTCCGGCGGCAGGAAGCATTTCAGCGCCCGCCCGCGCAGCCAGGCGTTGAAGGCGGCCCGCGCCCGCTGGCCGCAGGGCCAGGCGGTGTCGTCGAACATGCAGGTCCTGTCGGGGCTTATGTCGACCGTCCCGCTGATGGCGACGGTGCGTCCCATGGCTTCGACGACCGCCGAGGAGGTCGCGACGGGACGGAAAAGCAGCGTCTCGCGCCAATCCTGCGGCATCGGCGTCTGCGGCCGCGGCGCAAGTCCGAGCTCGCTAAGCGGAGGACGCGGTTCGATGCGCTCGATCCCGGATGGGTCGAGCGGCGGCGGCGCGATGAGGTCCTCGGCGATCTTGCGCGCCGGCCGGCCTGGCCGCGCGTCATGGATCGGGCCATGGAAGGCCGGCTTCAGGTCGCCGGGGTCCTGAGCCGGTGCGATCGAAGTGGGCGGCAGCAGGCGGCCACCCTCGACGATCAGCACCATGCCTGCGATCAGGCCGAGACCGCCGAGCGCAGATGCCAGCAGCGGGCGGCCGGACGGGCTCACCTGGTTCACGCGTGGACCCTCGCGGGATCGTGCCGATAGCCGGCGGTGCGGCCCGAGCCCGACCCGTTAGCTCCTGTCGACATGGCGCCACCCCGACCGCTGAATCGGACCATACATTAGATGTGAGCGACATTCCTTGAAAAGCAAGGCGTTGCGTTAAGTCTCGCGCAACCAATGCGGCCTAGAATCGGCCATCGGATGTCGAGGGGATGACATGATGCGCAAGCCGATACCGCTTTTTGCCTTTCCGGCCCTGGTGCTCATTCTGCTGGCGGCGGAGCGAGCGGCGGCGCTGCTTCTCGGCTTCTATCCGGCGAGCCCCGCTGCGTGGCATGCCTGGCTCGAGCTGCGGCCGTTCTCGACCATGTTCTGGCAGCAGGTGCACGTTTATCTCGGCGGATCGATGGCGCTCGATGCGGCCATCATTGTCTTCGCGGCGGGCGCCTGCTGGATGGCAAGCTGCTCAAAATGGTCCGGCGGTTTCTTCATCGCCAATCATGCTGCAATCATTTTCGCCGGGTCCATGATGGCGCTGAGCAGCCACGCGGAAACGGCGAGCACGATCGCCGCCTTCGTCACGCCCCATGGCCTTCAGTTCTCGGTGATGGTCGACCTAAGCTTGCAGAACTGCCTGGTGCTGTGCCTCGGTCTCGCGGCATGCGCCTACTGCCATGTCGCCTTCTTGCGCGAGGCAAAGCTACGTGCCGAAGCCCGCGCTGTCCGCATGCTCTCGCTGCAGCGCGATCTGTAACCTGCCGGTCCGGGCGGCGAAGACCCGCCTGCTCAGTTGATCTTCTTGTAATAGACCTTGCCGTCGGGCTGCTGGATGCGCTGGTAGGACGGGTTGGGCCCCGGAGGCGCGACCTTGCGCTTGAACGCGGGCTGTCCGTCTCCGGCGCCAGCGTCTCCGTCGGCCGCGGACGCATCCGCCACCGTGGTGTTGTCGAGCAGGGCCGGCTCGGCCGCGCCGGGCGCCGGCTCGCTGGCGGCGACGGGCTGGCCTTGCTCAAGCTTGGCGATATTGCCGTTGATCCGGCCGAAATTCGCCTGCAACTGATGGTCCAGCGTCTCGAACCGGCTCTGGAAACCGTTGTTAACGGTGTCGATGCGCGCGCCGATCCGCTGCTCGAACTGGCCGAGCTGTTCCAGCCGCGCCTCCATCGTCTTGAGGTCGTTGACGCCGCGATAGAGATAGGCCGCGGCCGTCACGTTGACGACGGTGACGAGCAACGCACCCACCGCCACGACGCCGATCAGCCTGGCCCGGCTGGGCTTTCCCGGAGCGGCTTCCCTGTGACCGAGTTCGATTGCCGGGACGTCCGGCTCGCTGATCATCGTCATTCAACCACCACCTTTGCGCCCACCGCGACGCGTTTGAAAAGATCGATCACATCGGTGTTCGTCAGCCGGAAGCATCCGGACGTGCCGTCGAAACCGACGCCCTTAGGATCGTTGGTGCCATGGATGCGATAGAGCGTGTCGCGCCCGTCGCGCGACAGATAAAGCGCCCTGGCGCCGAGCGGATTGTAGGGACCGGCCGGCACCATCGCCGGCAGCTCCGGCCGGCGCGCGCGCATTTCCCTGGGCGGGCGCCATTCCGGCCATTCGGTCTTGGAAGCGATTTTGACAGTTCCGGTCCAGCCGAAGCCGTCGCGGCCGACGCTGATCTGGTAGCGCAGCGCATGCCCCGCTGCCGTCACCAGATAGAGCGCCTTCTCGTTTTTGCGGATGACGATCGTGCCGGGCTGCTCACCGGTCTCGAAGGCGACCGCCTTGCGCAGGCTGGGGCCCATGGCCGGCAGCGGCGGCAGGCCCGATCCGGCTTGCGCCAAACCGCAGGCCGACGCCAGCGCGATGCCGATCAGGCCGGCCGCGGCAAGACGCCCGACGATGCGAAGTCTAGCGCTGGGCATTGTCCAGCCGCTCCTTGAACATGCGTTTCAAGTCCTTGTTGAAGCGCGCGCGTCCGTCGACCTCGGAAGGCAGGATGGCGCGGTTCAGCGCGTCGGCCAGGAGTGCGTTGTCCAGCGCCAGCGACTTGATGTGCGGCGCCTTGAAGATCTTCTCCAGCTCGCTGCGCGAGAAGTGGTTGCCGAACCATTTGCGCTTGTGCTTGTTGGCCACCAGCGTGATGCTGACCTTGTTGCCGCGCAATTCGCGGATCTTCTTGTAGAGCCGCTTGCCTTGCCTCAGCGAAGCGACGTTGAGCTCGAAGACGATGAATATCTCGTCGCTCGTGCGCAGCACCGAATCGTGCCACGGCGTCTCGATGTTGGGCAGGTCGATGACGATGTCGTCGAAGCGGTAGGCGACGAGATCGAGCAGCCGGAAGACGAAGTCGGAACCGCGCGGCTCGAACGGCAGTTGCGGCCGCTCGAAGGAATAGAGGGTCAGGCCGGAGGGCCGCGACAATTTGATGACATCCATCAGCTCGACGTCGAGCCGGTCCGGCTGGCCGATGATGCCGGAGAGGTCGAACTGGTTGAACTGGTTGAGATAGGCGCCGCAATTGGCGCTCTGGAAATCGAGGTCGACCAGGCAGGTCGAGGCCGCCCGCTCGGCCGATTTCGAAGCGAGATACTCGGCCGCCGAGATCGCCAGCGTGGTGGCGCCGGCGCCGCCGCTGGCGGCAATGAAGGTGATGATGCGGCTCTTGGTGCCCTGGCTGCCGGTGTCGTGGAAGGTGACGGCGTTGAGCAGCTCCTTGGCGTCGAGCGGCTTGTGCAGCCAGTCGGACGCGTTCATGCGCACCAGGACGCGCGTCTGCTCGGAGGTGAGCTCGTCCGAGATCGCGATCAGCGGCACCGACGCCCAGGCCGCACGCGCCTCGACGATTGCCGGATTGCCGAGCAGCTCGCCATTGGCCAGATCGAGGATGATGATGCCGGGGCGGCTGTCGACCGGCGGCCCCTTCAGGAACTCCGCCGCATCCGAGACCTTGACGTCATAGATCGCCAGCGCGTCGAGACGGGTCGTGACATCCTGCCTGAAATTCGGATCAGAAGAAAACAGGGCGACCTGCTTGCGCTTCGTGGGCAGAACTCTGGTGTCGATGGCGTTCATGGGTAGGCGACCTTCAAATCTTCGCCCGTGACCGTGCTCAGCATGGAGGGCATTGTCATGTCTCCGAATCCGAAAAGTCCGCCTAGGAAGAAGAACTGGTAGCTAATGTTCTTGAGGCTGACGGTTATCGTCGGCACCGGGCCGCCCAGCCGTGTCTGGTAGCCGAGACCGGTGGCGGTATAGGTGATTACGATGTCGTCGCGATGCAGGCCGGGGAAGAAGTGGCACATGCCGGGCCGCATGGTGAGCCGCTGGACGGCGGTGATCGTCGGACAAATATCGTTGTTGGTGACAGCTGTGTCGCCCCGGAATATGCGGCTGAAATTGGTGGCGCTGAACGTGCCGCCATTACTGCAGCCGCCCGTAGCTCCCGTGTATTGGCAGACGAAAGGTCCATACGCGCCGGCGGCAATCGGCGCACCAGGCGACGCTGTCGGTGCGGCGGCCGCCAGATTGGTTACGATCGGATCGGAGATCGACGCCAGTCGTGCGCCGTACTGGACCGCCTTAGTCGCAGCATTCCATTGGTACAACGCGTAGCCGAAATCGACGAAACCTAGTGTCAGCGCAAACAGCAGCGTCGACACGATGGCCATTTCCACCATCGTTGAACCGTCTTCCGATTTTGCAAAGCGCGTCATCATGTTCAGAACCGGATCAACCGCTCCTCGTGGAAGCCGTTGAGCGTGATCGGACCGATGCCGAGCAACGACAACATGCCGATGCCGCTATATGGATACGCGCCCGTCACTCGGACAATGCAGACCTGCGCGGTAGTGGAACGGTATTCGGTAACGCCGGAAACCACTGCGTCATGGCAGGAACCGCTGGCGGCGATGGTCACCGTCGCATTGTTGGAAGTCCCTCCCGCTTTCTGCCAGCCGTTGACGCGCGCGCTGCCTGTGCCTGCCACATTGCCGAACACCGCTATGTTGGCGGCGATGTTGGCGCAATTGATCCCCGGGAGACCGTTGTCCGTGTATATCTGGCTGTTGCAGCGGGCAGCGAAACGCGCGGCATCCGTAAGCCCGGCCTCCATCAGCAGCTTGTCATGGATCAGATTGCCGAATTCGAACACGCCTGCCGACAGAGGCACCATCAGCGGCAGTATCAGGGCCGTCTCGACAAGCGCGGTGCCGCGATGGTCGCGTCGAAATCTGTTGAGGTGATGGAACAGGGTTCTGATCATGGCGATCACCGGTAGAGCTGAGCTTCGTCGCGCAGGTAGTTGTCGAGCGTACCGCTGCCACCCTTTCCGGTGATGTCGACGAGCTCTACGAAGATGTCCTTTCCGTCTCTGATCGGCTCGGTAATGAAGAAGCTGGCGAATCGCCTGACAGGGATGCCTGTAAGGCGGCCGCTGAAATTCATGCCTGAAGCTTTGAGCGCGTTGCAGTCGAGGATCGCGCCATAAAGCAATCGGCGGTCAGGGATTGAGATCGGGGTTCCGGCCCCGGCGGGCGGGATGCCTTTCTCACCGCTGACTGCGGCGTCGCCGACGATGTTGTCGGACGTATTTCCATCTCCGTTCGGGTCGATTTCGTAGCGATAGACCTCGTATCGTGTTGGCAGGTTGGCGCCAGTTCCGGAGAGCGCGGAAGGCACCGGCCGACCGGGATGGTTCGCGGCCCAATATCTGGCGAAGTTCCAGTCTCCAGCACCCATACGGCCGCCCATCATGGTGCAATTGCTAGCGATCTGGCACGAGTCGCGTTCAAGCCCGACGCCCTTAGTGGGGTCCGTTTCGTAGTCGACCTTGTTGTTCTTGACGAAACTGTTCCAGTTTTTGGCGCCCTTGCGCACATTGACCCCAGGTCCGTCCGAGTAGCTGGAAGAATCGATACCGAAACGAGAATTGATACCATTCAATACAGGCCCGGCGTTCTGTCCCGGCTCGGTGTCGACGCCGTCGCGCGAATAGCAATTCTGCGGTTTGGAGTCGGCGAGCATTTTTTCGAGCTGATTGGCACCATTACCGAACGGCGAAGCCAGAAAAGCGAAGTTACCGGGAAAGTAAGACCCATCTCCACGCAGTTTTATCTGGCGACGACGGTATTGCCTGGTTTGCGCTGCCTGTTCCAGTGTGACGCCGCCGGTGATGGTAGTGTCCTCATACGGGTTGCACATGAACACCGGCGTGTACTCGCAAACGCCTGATGTGAACCCTGCAGTCGCCACCGCCCCTATGGTCCACGAATTGTCGGTGCCGCCGGGCAGGAACGATACCGGAAACAGTGTGTCGAAACCGGTGGGTGTGACCTTGACCTGGATGAATTTGGTTTCATCCTCGCCAACAGAAGGAGTGGCATCGGCAAGATAGGTAGCCTGATTGGCCGTCGTTATCTGGGTGCCGTCCGCAGGCGGGATTGCCTTGAGGAAACACCAGGAAATATTTCCAGCGGCATTACATCGCGCCGTGCCGCCCGGTTGCCCGGAGGTTAGGGTAAACCGGCCGGAGGTCGAGAAATTGCTCTCGTTGTGGACCAGCGTCGCCATGGCGCGCTCTGCTCTACCCCATGCACCGGGAAACCCGTCAAGCTCTGCGGCCCCAGCTAATGAAAAGGCGTCGGCGGCCTTCTGCAGGTCGTTTTTCAGGTTGTTGGCTCGGCTCATATCGATCACCAGCAGGGAAAAGCCGATGATCGCCGGTAACATGATTGCCACTAGAACGAGTGCGATACCCCTTTGATCCTGCCAGAACGCGCGAACAATTCGCAACATGGCCGTGCCCCTTTACTAACCCCGTCGCCAGCACCCCTCGTTTGCCCAGCGCTGAAACCGCATCCCTCTTTTCAGTTCGTTGAACTGGTCGGCGTGCCGACATTGACTGTCACGTTACCCCCGGACGGCGCCGCTGGCGGATATCTGTATTTCTGCACGACTGCGACTGACCGCGCGCCGTCGCCCTCGATCCTGGTGTTGTTCGAAGCCGGATTGTACGGGTCGACCGTCTGCAGCAGTTGGTTGGCCTTCTGCGAGTCGCCCGATGCGAGCGTCATCGTGTCGTAATTGTGCAGATAGTCGGCCGCGCAGCCGGCGAGCAAGCTGGTGCCGAACAGAACGAGCAGGAGCTTATTTCTTGACATAGACCAGCTTGTCCTTCGATTTCACATCCAGCATGTGGCCATAAGGGCCGGTGACGCCTTCGCCATGCTCGTACATGCGGATCATGTCCTTGTTGACTTCGAGCTGGCCGAGCAGGAACAGCTCCGGATCGTTTGCCGGCTTCGTCTTGTCGAAAGGTGTCGCCAATTGCTCGCCAGGCTTCACCGGCCGCACCAGATGCGGCGTGACGATCACGACCAACTCTGTTTCTTCCTTCTGCGTGCTCGAATTCCTGAAGAGTGCGCCGACGATGGGTACCTGGCCAAGCCACGGCACTTGGTCTTGCTGTATTGTATTCTTGCTCGAAAGCAGGCCGCCCACGGCGAAGCTCTGGCCGTCGCGTAGGTCTACCGTGGTCGACAGCTTGCGATTGGTGAAGATCGGGTCGCCGGCTGTTGTGAAGCCGTTCAGGTCGCTGACTTCCGGCGCAAGCTTCATGTGGATCTTGCCGTCGTCCAGCACCACCGGCGTGAAGTTCAGATTGACGCCGAACTGCTTGAAGACGATCTCGACTTCGCCTTGAGCGTTGACGCTGCGCACCGGCACCTCGCCGCCCGCGTTGAAGCTGGCCGTCTCGCCAGAAACCGTCGTGAGGTTCGGCTCAGCCAGCGTACGGACAACGCCCTTTGCTTCAAGCGCCTCGATGATCAGGTCGACTTTGATGTTGTTGTCGATGACGCGGGTGATGAGAGCGGCGAACGGGTTTGAACCAGACAGAAGCCCACTTAGAATATTGCCCGGCCCGAGGACGATATTATCCTTATCGACTGCCGCATCGCCGGTACCGGTTCGAGTCGTGCCTCGGCTATTCGTGCTCCTGATCGACACCCCAAGATCGCGGCCCGCATTGCGCTTGGCCTCGAGGATACGAACCGAAAGATTGACCTGTTCGCTGTCATCGATGGTGACGGCGTTGATGATGGAGTCTGGACCGTATTGTTGTGTGACCTCGACGATGGACGCCAGCGTTGCGGCGTCCTTCACGTGGCCGCTCAGTCGAATCTTGCCGTTGATGGAGCCGATCTCGATGCGAGCCTTCGGCGCCACCTGGCGGATTGCGACGGCCATGTCGCTGACATCCTGGCCCACTTCGATCTGGATGGCGCCCAGCGATCGCTTGTCCTCGGAAAACAGATTGACGGTGGTGGTGCCGACGCTCTTGCCGATGATGTAGAGCGTCTTGTCGGTCATCGGCTGGGCGTCGGCGATCTTCTCGTCGCCGACAACGATATCGCCCAGGGTGGCGTTCACCTGGAGTGTGACGGATTGCGATACCGGGATGAAGACGCGATGGAGTGACGGGCTCGATACGTCGATGAACCGGTCGGCGGCGTTTGCCGGCGGACCAAAAATCATCAACGCAGTCAGGCTGGATAGCGTCGCAATTGCCATCCTCATCCAGAAACCCTGCATCCGAAATCTCCCCGACTGCTATCCAGCAGTGTCCCATCCGCCGTGCGGCTATTTCTGTCGCGGCACGTCATAGGTTTCGAGCTTCACGCCGCGAAACACACCGACTGTAGCGCGTACCGGAGGTTCCGGCTGCACATATTTTACCTCTTGCTTTACAACTTCCTGCACTTGTGGTGCGGGCGCCACAGCAGGGGCAGGCTTGACTTTGCTCAACTGATCGATCTGGCTGCCTACTCGGTCCACGGCCTTGGCCAGTCCGTCGATCTTGGCATCGGCCCGCTTGCGTTCTTCGGCGGCGGCCGCGTCGGCGGCAGCTTGCTTGGCCAACTCTTCTTGCCGCTTGGCGACATCTTCAGGAGTGTCGCCAGTCAGATCTGAAAGCGTGATCCGCTCGGTGGTCTCGCCGTTGCTGGCCGCCGCCTGCCGAAGCGCCAGTGACAATTGCCCCGCGCCTGCGGCGAGGGTCAGCTTCTGGGCATCCTTGGTACTGACCTCTACGGTCACAGCTTTCACAACTGTTGGGCTGTCCTTGCTTTCATCGGCAACCTGGTCGACGGCGAGCACCTTCACACTCTGCAGCAGCACGTCGACAAAACTCTTGTCGGGACCGTTGTCGCTTCGCACTGTCCTGGTCAACAGAACATCGACGCGATCCCCAGGGAAAACGAAACCGGCCACGCCCAGCACATCGTTGACGCGGATCGAAACGGCTTTCATGCCTTCGCCGAGCACGGCTGAAAGCGTGGCGCGCTGCCCGGCGCCAGTAATCTTGGAAGCCAGCACCGGTTCATTGGCGCTGATCGCCTGCAAAGCCTGGCGCGTTCCATTGCCAGCCAAAGCATCTTTGGTCGTCTTGAACGCTCCGGTCGGGATTGCGCCTGCCGGCCACGCTATCTCGCGCAATTTGTCGGCACTCAGAGTGTCGCCGAACTTCAGCGGCATCGCTGCGACCACGATGGTGCTGGCCTGCACGCCGTTGGATTGCGCCAATGCGTTGCGCTGATTGGCCAGCCAGATATTGGCGAGGACAACAGCCAGAACGCCGAACACGCCGGCGAGAACAATCATTATTACCGTATTTGCGCGCATGAGCCTAACCCCAAAGGCTTCCGTTCAGCCGCACTGCCCCACGCGGCTTTTTCTTATTGTCAGGCCCGAATCGCCTGATTCGGGCCTGACATTCTCGAAGTGATCAGCTGCCGGCGCCGGAAGAGCAGCTGCCGATGCCGCTTGCGTTCAAGTCGGTGCAGAGCTGGGTAAAGCGACCGTTCACCCAGAGGCCGATGCCGACGATGATCAGGATCGCCGCGCCCGCAATGATGCCGACGAGAATAGAATATTCGACCATAGCAGCGCCGTTTTCATCGTCGCGGAACTGCCGGGCCATCGTCATGAGCTTCTTCATGCCAATTTCTCCCTTTGGAGGTTTGAACCCGACGAGACGAGCCTAAGGATGAACCCCATACCCAAGCATCCCCCGTCACTTTCAATCCTAGGTCGCGTGAAAAAGCAGAGTCAAACGGATTAACAGTCGCTTAACCTTTCAATACCTGGAAAGCGCGGATTTAAGTTTGGACAACAGCTTGATTCGCCTCACTTTTCAAGCCATCTTAACCATTCATTCACAATTCGGCCACCGGGGCGCCTCAGGCATGGCGTCATTAGGAAGCCAACATATACGTTTATATCTAAGTATTTAGAAGACATATTAGCTCATACTGCGACATAAGTCCTAAGACTTTGGTCGGGGCATCGTCATCGGTCTGAAATAAAACGATTTCCCGAGAGATCGATTTTTTAACTATGTTGCAAGTAATACACGATCGCGGCCACCTCGCTGCTTGTGCCCCTCGTGGTTAACGCTTAGTTTCAATCCTGGGGATTTTTGCAGGGGGCTCGCGTGATGTTGGGTCGCTTCATCAAAGGAACGAATGAACAGCGGGCGCTCCAGCCGGCGCCCGTCGCGGCTGCGTCGAACGGAGTGGCAATCGTTCCGGCGCCGGATGTTGAATCGCAAGGCGATGATTTCCTTACGCTCAAGGTCGAACTGCATCGCCATCTCATCGACCGCTTCAACCTAACGGCTCTGGAAAGCGCCTCCAAGGACGAGATCCTCAATGAGATTCGGCCGATCGTGCGCGAATTCGTGCGCGGCCGAAATGTACCGCTCAACGCCCGCGAGCTTGATCAATTGACCAGCGACACGGCCGACGAAATGCTGGGACTTGGACCGATCGAGCCGCTGCTCAAGGACGATTCCATCGCAGACATATTGATCAACACGCACAAGCACGTTTTCATCGAGCGCCGCGGAGTGCTGGAGGAAACCGCGATCCGCTTTCGCGACGAGGCGCATCTGTTGCGTGTCATCAACAAGATTGTCTCGGCAATAGGAAGGCGCGTCGATGAATCCGCGCCGATGGTCGATGCTCGCCTTGAAGATGGCTCGCGCGTGAACATCGCCGTGCGGCCGATATCGGTGGATGGCCCGCTGGTGTCGATCCGCAAATTCTCCAAGCATCCTTATTCACTGGAACGGCTGATCACCTTCAATTCTATTAGGCCGCAAATGGTCGATTTGCTTCGGATTGCGGTGCAATCGCGTAAGTCTATCCTGGTTTCGGGCGGCACTGGCAGCGGCAAAACGACCTTGCTCAATGCGCTGTCGAGCTACATCCCGAGCAGGGAACGTCTGGTCACCATCGAGGACGCTGCGGAACTGCAGCTGCAGCAGCCACATGTCGGCCGGCTGGAGACGCGACCGCCCAATGTCGAGGGCAAGGGCGAGGTTCGCCAGCGTGAATTGGTCAAGAACGCGCTGCGCATGCGGCCGGATCGCATTATCGTCGGCGAGGTCCGCGGCGAGGAAGCCTTCGACATGTTGCAGGCCATGAATACCGGCCACGAAGGCTCGATGACCACCATCCACGCCAACACGCCGCGCGATGCCATTTCGCGCCTGGAGCAGATGGTCGGCATGGCTGGCATGCCGATGACCAATGATTCCATTCGGGCGCAAATCGCGTCGGCCATCGACATCATTGTGCAAACGCAGCGCCTCTCCGACGGCGGCAGGCGGGTTATTTCCATTTCGGAAATTACTGGCATGGAAGGCAATGTCGTCCAGCTTCAGGAAATCTATCACTTCATCCGCCGCGATGTGACGACAGACGGACAGATTGTCGGCGAGTTTCGCGCCACCGGCGTTCGCCCACGCTTTGCAACAGAAGCGGCCACGCTGGGTCATCATTTCAGCAAGGACGCCTTCAATCCGCAGGTGCCGCTCTGATGCCGGCCGGTCAGACGCTCCTTTATTTCATCTATGTTCTCGCGGCCGCGTCCGTGATCCTTGCCGGAGAGTCCCTCTATTTGTCTTACGCGTCGCGACGAGTAAGATCGGGAGTCATAAATCGGCGCCTATCGCGCCTCGCGGAAGAAGCGCCAGCCGAGAAGACCTTGCAAGGTCTCTTGCGAGAACGAGGATTGACTGATTCCGGCGACTTTATCTTCGGGATGGTCGCCTTGAACCGGCTCTACACGCAATCGGGCATCACTGGTAATCCGTTGGCCTTCGCCGCTATGTTCCTGCTGGCTGGGCTGGCGATCGCGTTGGTGCTGCCATTGCTCTTCGGCTTTTCCATACTCGCGGCCGTGATTGCTTTTATGCTTATTGGCATCGTTTTGCCGCTTCTTGTACTTCGCCGTTCGCGCAACAAGCGCATCCAGAAATTTGCAGCACAGCTTCCTGATGCGCTCGACATGATCGTGCGTTCGCTGCGCGCCGGCCACCCGACGACCGTGGCGATCACGCTTGTCGCCCGCGAAATGCCCGACCCGCTCGGCACCGAATTCGGTATCGTCTCGGACGAAATCACTTTCGGCCTCAGTCTGGAAACTGCGGTGCGTAAGCTCTCGCAACGCGTTGGGTTCGAGGGGCTCCATCTTCTTTCGGTGTCGCTTTCCATTCAGGCCAAGACCGGCGGCAACCTGACCGAGATCCTCGCCAATCTCTCGACAGTCCTGCGCGAACGACAGAAATTGCGCCTGAAGATCAGAGCGCTGTCGGCCGAAGGCCGGATGTCGGCTTGGATCATCTCGCTGTTCCCGGTCGTCATGCTTGGCCTGCTGATGGTCATCGCGCCGAGCTACTACGGGGCTGTATGGAACAGCCCACTCCTCATGCCGGCGTTCCTGATCTTCGGGATATGGGCGCTGATTGGTGACTTCATCATGTACCGAATGGTCAACTTCGACTTCTGATTAGAGGCAAAGCGTACACTTGTTCTCGATCACTCAGGACACCAGCCTTCTGGTTTCGATTGCCGTTTTCCTGGCGGCAGTGGCATTTTTCCTGTTCGGCGCCCTCGTTTTCATGCCGGCACTGCAGACGCGGAAGCTGGTGACGGAAAGCTTGAAGTCCGAAGGGATTGCCAGCCGTCGCTCGTTGGTCGGCCAGGAACAGCTCGCCAAGATAGCAGCGCAGCGACCGGTCGATGCCTATTTCCGATCGGTAGAAAAAGAGCGGGGCGAGCCTAACGCCCTTGAAGCAAAGCTCTTTCGTGCCGGTTTCTACCAGGCCAGTGCCCCCATGTTCTATACGCTCGCCCGGATCGGTGCTGTCGCCGTCGGGTTTCTGGGAGTGTACACGGGGTTGCTTGCGGTGGTTCCGCCGCAAATTCCAGGGATTTTTGTATTCGCGGCCGCCGCCTTGTTTGGCCTCGCCTGTTTGGTTATTCCGAGCATAGCGCTGGATCGTTTTGAAAATGCAAAGAAAGAGACGTATCGTCGCGGCTTTCCCGATTTCATGGACATGATGATCACCTGTGCCGATGCCGGCATGAGCCTGGAAGCGGCGGTCGAGCGGGTGAGCCAGGAACTGGCTGGCACCCACAAATGGCTCGGCATCCAGCTTTCAATCATGAATCTGCAACTGCGCGCCGGAAAACCGCTGCGAGAGGCTCTCCGTGATCTTTCCGATCGTCTTGGCCTTGAGGAGGCGCGGGCATTGTCTGTGTTGTTCCGCCAATCGGAAGAGCTCGGCACGAGCCTTACCGATGCTCTGCGTGTCTATAGTGACGAGATGAGAAGTAAGAGAATTCTTCGAGCTGAGGAGCGCGGTAATGCGCTACCGGTCAAGATGATGATCCCTCTGGGGGTCTGCGTCTTTCCGGTGGTCCTGATGATCGTGCTGTTGCCGATCATTATTCGCATGAAGGGCATTTTCTTCTAGCCGGTCATACAATTAGATTCTAAAAAGAGATTCGGGGACTCGTGGGACACAAAATGACACGGCCAAAGCGCCTCGCAGTCGCAGCCAGCCTGCTACTTATTTGCCTTGCGGGCTGCCAGACCAACAACGCCGACGGCGTCGTTCGCACCAATGAGCCGGCCAAAGGCGACTACACCGCCTTTGGCGATACCTTCGACGGTCTGAAGACGATCAGCGATGTCGACTACTATGCCTCGGACCAGGCGGTCACCGAGGCCAAGACGCAGTTCCGCTCGGAAAACTACGGCAACGCCGGCGCCTTGTTCTACAAGGCGACGCGGCTGGCACCCAATGATGGCGTCGCCTGGCTTGGCCTTGCCGCCTCTTGTGACCGCATCAGGCGCTTTGATCTGTCCGACATGGCCTATGCGCGAGCCTACCGCCTGCTTGGCGCCACGCCGGAATATTACAACAATCTCGGTTATTCCTATCTGCTGCGCGGCAAGCTGCAGGAGGCGCGCAGCAACTTCCTGAAGGCCTATGAGCTAGCGCCCAACGATCCGACTGTGGCCAACAATCTGAAGCTTCTATCGTCCAGCGTGCGCAACATAGAGCGGTCATGAGCCTTTTGCTCGCCGCATCGCTGCTGCTGAAGGCATTGGCCATTCCATTGCTTGCTCGAGTCGCGTGGGTCGATTTCTCCACCCAGAAAATCACCAATAGGGACGTCCTGCTGCTGCTTTGCCTTGGCTTAGGCTCGCTGCAACTTCTCTCGGTTCAGGCGGGGTCGTGGTGGGACATGGGTCTGAGCGCCATAGCCGCCTTGACCCTGTTCATCGTCCTCTTTCCGCTCTGGGCCATGCGGAAGGTCGGCGCCGGCGATGTGAAGCTGATGGCCGTAACGCCGTTCCTGATCGGGGGCAGCAATCTTGCGGTGTTTTCGTTGTTGCTGCTCGGCTTTGCGGGCGTGATAGTGATTTTGGTTCGGAATCCATTTCTGTTGCCGGCAGGACTATTTCGCCAGTATGTGCAGCATCTCGACCGCAAGGGCGTTGTTCCCTTTGGAGTGCCGATTTCCGCGGCTGCAATTTGCACGATTGCTTTTCAAATCTATGTCAGCTTGATGGTAGCCACCAGTTCCGGGATATTGCAGCAGCTCAACTGAGCTTGCCCCTTTCAAAACCCCGACGTCGACTTCTCCACGAGCTTCAACCGCCCCTTCTCCACCTTGAAGAACGGCATCGATCTTTGGCTCGAGCCGTCGGCGCGGAAGCGGAACAGGCCGGTCGAGCCGCGGAAGCCGCTGGTGTTTTCCAGCACCTGCTTGCTGAAGCCCTCGGGGCCGGCTGAGCTCGCGATGCCGGCACTCAGCGCCACCACGTCGTAGGCATAGGCCACGTTGACGTCCGGCTGGTAGTTGTAGGTGGCCTTGAAGCGGTCGGCGATCGGGCCGGTCTCGCTCTGGTCGAGCGTCGCGATATAGGCGCCTTCGTAGAGCGGATCCATCGGGCGCTCGAGCCAACGGTCGGTGCCGATCAGCGTCACCGCCTTGCCGGGAATGCCTTTGGCCTTCAGCGCCGCGAGCACCGCGGTTGGGCTGCCGTCGCCGCAGGCGACGACCACGGCGTCGGGCGCCTCGACCAGCGAACCCATGTCGGACACCACCTTGGCGCCGCCATCGCTCGCCGAATAGGGCAGGGTCACCGCAAGCGTGGCGCCATAGATGCTGAGCGCGTTGGCCACCCGGGATTCAATCGGGCTCGAGTCCGCGCCCGAAGGCACCAGCAGCACGAATTTCCTGGCGCCCTTGGCGGCGACCGCCGCCGCGCCCGCCGCGGCGCTATCGGCTTCGCCGAGCCGCACGGAATAGACGCCGGGGCCGCCGGCGAAATTGTCGGCCAGCGCCAGCACCGGCGGCCGCTTGGAGCCGGAGAGCTTGGCAAGGTGCTGAGCGGCCGCAAGCTCGGACGGCCCGATGACGACCTTGACCGGGCCGGACGTGATCGCCTTCACCGCGAGGTCCTTGGCGTAGCCGCTGTCGCCGCGCGTGTCCTCGATCGTCAGCGTCAGAAGCTTGTCGCCGAGATCGGCCATTGCGAGGCGCGCGCCGTCATACATTTTCCGGCCGTTCTCGCCGGTGCTTCCGGGCGCCGAAAGCGGCAGCAGCATGGCCACCTTGGTCGGCCCCGTGCCGAGCGTCAGCTGGGCCTTGGCGGCGGTGGCCGAGGCCGGGCCGCCCGAGGTCGCGCTGGCCAAGGCCGGACTAGCCAAAGTCTGGCCGCTTGCCTGCTGGGCGGGCGCCACGGGCGCGCCCGCCTGGCCGGCGGGTGCCGCGACCGCCGACGGATCGAGCACATCCGACGCGCCGCTCTTGGACTGGCATCCGCACAGCGTCGCGACGAGCCCGAGAGCGAGAGCCCCCAATGCATGTCGCCCAAAAGTGGTCCCGGTTTTGGGGAGACGACATGCATCTGACAAAGACCTGAAGCGCGCCGCAACGATTCGTTTCGACGCGGCGCGCTTCAGGTCCGGATCGTGCCGCTCACATTTCATTTGATGCTTCCATCCCATTTGCCGCCAGTATTCGCCCCGGTGCCTTCACTTCTCTTAACGTTTGCTTGCCCGGCCGTCCCGCAATTCTTGCATCATGGCTTAGCCGTCGAAGAGCCGCGCTCTCAGCGCCTGTATCGCCTTCGCTTGCGCCGGGCTGCGATACTCGGCGCATTTCATGTAGCGCGGCCCGGGCACGAACACGCGGCGCACGCAGACGCCTTTCTCCTGGCCGGTGACGGCGCCGTCCATGGAGACGTCGGAGAATCCGATCGTCGCCACCGGCAGCGGCCCGGCCACATCGAGCCCTTCCCGTGCCAGGATCGCGCGTGCGCGCCGGCAGTAGTCGACAGAGCGGACCGAGAAGCGGGTTTCCCCATGCCCGGCGGGGTATTTCATCACAGTGGTGCAAAGATCGCCCGCGGCAAGCCTGTTTGCCTGCGCCAGATATCTGACGCCGAGCGCGATGTTGGTGGCCGGCTCGCCAAGCTCGTCGAGCGAGCCGCGAAAGCCGAGCATCCGCGCCGTTGCCGGCATGACCTGCATCAGCCCGACCTCGCCGTCAGCGCCGCGCACGCCGGGATCGAAGCCGCTCTCGATCTCCATCACCGCATGCGCCAGCACCGGCTCGAGGCCGTAGAGCGACGCCTGGCAGGTGGCGAATGCCTTGAATGTCGCGCGCGTCCGCTCGGGCGCCGGGTCGCAGCGCGCGGGCTGCGCCCGCTGCGGCTGCGGCCGTTCCAGCCAGTTGGCGTGGACAGGTGCTTGCCCCAGGCCAAGCAAGGCGACCGCCAAGGCAATTCCAGGAAAACTGCGTGGCGGTTTTCCGCTCGCACTTGCGTCAAGACAAAGAGATGGGCCGTTTCGCCGTGAAACGGCGAGGCGGTCCAGCGCGATCGCCTCCGCCGGTTCTCCGTCGGCCACCATCGCAGCCAGCCGGCGTCCGCTTGCCCGTCAGCTCAGTGCATATACTCGACCATGCGGTCGTGGAAGCACTCGCATTTGTTGAGCGTTTCTTCGTCCTTGTAGTTCGTCTTGAGGTAGCCATAGGCCATGCCGCAGGCGACCTTGGCTTCCGAGGCCCAGACGAAGGCGGGACGCGACGAGTTGATCCATTCCGGGCTGTTAGCGACGGCGACCGATTCGTCCATCAGCTTCACCACATGGTCCTTGAGCTCGACCATGTTGTCGGTCAGCACCAGGTCCGACGTGCCGACGGCACGGCAATAATTCACCGCCGGCTCGCCGATGATATCGGCAGCGAACCCCGTCGACCCGGCCACCAACAGCGCCGCGGCCGAAGCCAGCAATCTTACGGAATGTTTCATGTAAACCCCTCTCCGAATTGCGAATTCATGCTTTGCTTATGCTTAGCATGGAAGCGTGGTGGCGCATAAGTGCTAAATGGTGGCCGTGTGCTGCTGATGGTTCGAGTCGTCGTAGAGAATGTTGATCGTGCCGGCGGCAGGTCCGTTCGTCAGCTGGGCCACATCTACGAAGTTGGTGCCGCCGGCCGTGCCGTTGGTGTCGACACTCAGCGTCTTTGTGCCAGCGTCATAATGCACGTAGTCGGCGATGTTGCCTCCCGGTGCTGTCTCGAACAGCGAAGACAAGTCGATCTTGTCGCCTTCGGGGCCACTGTAATCGGTGATAAGATCCTTGATGTCGAGGTGGTCGAGCCTGAACGTATCGGCGCCGGTGCCGCCTGTCAGCGTGTCCTGGCCAGCGCCGCCGACGAGGAGGTCGTTGCCGGACCCGCCATTGAGCGTATCGTTGCCGGCGCCGCCGACGAGCGTGTCGTTGCCGCCCGCTCCACTCAAATTGTCGACTCCGGCTCCACCATACAGCATGTTCCCGACATCGTTGCCGGTGATGGTGTCGTCGAAAGCAGACCCGATGATATCGGGCGCCGCCGCCGTCGACGTGTAGATATGCGAAGCGCCGGCGGCGTCCGCCGAGTGATCCGCAATCGGGTTCCCGCTCAGCGTCACGCCGATCAGACTTGTCGCCAGGTCACCGTCCGCGTCCACGATCTGGATCGGCAGATTGAAGTTGACGGGGTTGGTGCTCTGAACGGCTGCGCCGAACCCGGTGATGGCGAAGTCGTCGCCGCTCGTGTTCAACAATTCCAGACTGTTGTAGCCGTCGGCCGTGAACGTTGAGACGGAAACATGGTCGTCCATTATACCTGTTATCTGAGCGGCATAATGAACTGCGGCGGTGGGATCCACATCGACGAAGTGAACCGTGTAGGTTCTGTCCGTCAGCCCACCCGGACTGCCAACCGTGTATGTCGTTGCGTTGGTGCCGATGGTCGCGAAATCGACGATCTGCGTCTGCCCGTCATACGCGATCGCGACCGACGTGACCGAATCGAGCGCACCATCCCCAACGACCTTGTTGTTGTCGGTACCCGTCGTGGCGTTGTCGTCCTTCGCCGTGATTTGAAGAACGGTGTTGGTGTTTCCGTCGCCAAAGGTGAAGGTGGCGCCGTTGGCGGTATAGTGGTTATCGAACACGTGGTCGCGGTTGGCGAGGACGCCATATCCGCCGGCTCCCATCGTGTTGCCGGTCAAATCCTGGACAAAGTCCACCCGGATGCCTTCGCCCGCACCGATGTTCTGCCCGCCGGCGCCGCCGCCGACGCCGAAGGAGTTCGCGTTCCCGTTGATGGTCGTGCCGGTGCCGAAAGGCGTGAAAAGCACGTCCTGCGAATTATCGTCGACCGGGGCACCGGAGTTCTTCTGACCATTGGGCACGAAGCCGGCCCAGGCGCCGTTACCGCCGTCGAAATCATACGTCCCGTTAGAGAACGTCACTTGCGTCAGGCTGTCGACCGTTCCATTCATGTCAACGGAATAGCTGGCACTCTGGGGGTCGAGGGTGACGGTGAACACCGCCAGGCCGTTAGCATTTCCGTACAGGGTATGACCGTCCGCAGATACATCGTAGATGATGTGGGCGCCGCCCGAAGTCAGGCCGCTGTCCGCGCCATCGAGAGACGCCGCGAAAATCGCCGTGCCGGCACCATCCGCTCCGTAGTTGTTGGACAGCGAGTGGTCTACATCCAGAGCAAACGTAACCGGAGCGCCCGCGCTATTCGACAGCACCGCGTAGTCCGGCGAGACTGCTGTCGGACCGTCATCGAGGAAGGTGACCGCGCCGCCGATGTCGATGGCGCCGGTCGAGGCGCTGTCGCCGTCGGCATCCGTCACCGTCGCCGTCACGGCGATCTTGCCGGCCAGATTGAGCGCGTCGTTGTAGGCGGCGGCCGTCGAGCCGTCGACCAGATGTTCCAGCGCGACGTTCTGCACCACCGTCAGC
>NZ_VFTQ01000044.1:0-41928 GCF_006439475.1 Mesorhizobium sp. B2-8-9
GTCGTGCTGCCGCCGCCCCCGCCGCCGGTCGATGTTTACGTCCTGCCGACGCCGGTCTTCGGCCCCGTGCCGGTCTGGGTCAGGCCGCCGCGTGACATCGTGCCGCCGCCGAACGACATCATCTTCAACAACATTCACAACACGACCGTCATCAACAACAACACGACGATCAAAAACGAGCCGGCCAATCAGGCCGCACAGCCGAGCGCCAATGCACCGAGCGGCCTCACCACCGGGCAGAAGATGGCGGTTGGCGCGGGCGCGGCCGCAGTGGCGGCCAAGGTGGCGCTGCCGCCGGTGCTGCAGAAAAGGGCGGTGCTGTTCAAGCAAAATCAGGGCGGTCAGCCGCTGAAGCCGGGCCAGGCTGCCACGCAGGGCCAGCTGCCTGGTGCGACGCCGCAATCGCTGAAACCAGGCCAGGCTGTCACGCAGGGCCAGCAGCCGGGTGCGACGCCGCAGGCGAAGACGACGGGCAAGCTCCCGACCGGTCACGCCTTGCCGGGAGCTGATGGCAAGGCGCTGCCACTCGTCAACGGCAAGCCGGTGCTCAACGGCCAAAACGCGCCCAACAGCAAGGTGCTGGGCAAGCAAGGCACTGGCAACCAGCAGGCTACCGGGAATGCCGGCGCCCCCGTTACGGGCAACGGCCAGCAGAACGGAGTTGTCGACGATCAGGGCAAGAAGGGCAAGTTCCGCAAGTTGCCGACCGTCAATGGCGCGCCGGGCGAGAACGGGCAGAACGCCCAGCAGAGGTTCGGGAAGAACAATGCGAATGCGTTGTCCGGCCAGAACGAAGGCAGACCGAGGAAGCTGACCCGCAAGGATCTGCCGGCAGGCCAGACAGCTGTCGGACCGAGCGATCAAGGCACGGTCAACGGAGGCGATAGAGGTAAGAAGTTCCGCAAGCTGCCGACCGTCAATGGTGCGCCGGCCGACAACCGGGCGAGCGTGCAGGAGCGGCTCAGGAGAAACAATCCGAGTGTGTTCTCCGACCAGAATCAGGGTTCGGCCAACGCAAACAGGAAGTTTCGCAGGCTGCCGAACGGCGAAGAGGGTTCCGCCGGCGCAGGCATCAACGTCCAGCGCAGCTTCAAGCAGGAAAGGCCGAACGTGCAGGTGCTCAGGCCGCAAAGGCCAGAGTTCCAGGCGCAGCCAAGGCCTCAGATGCAAGAGAGACACCTGCAGCAGTTGAGGCCTGAGCCTCAGATGCAAGAAAGACGCTTGCAGCAACCGCGGCCTCAGCCTCAGATACAGGAACGGCGCCTGCCGCAGCAGCTCAAGGAGCAGCCGCCGCAGGGAAACAAGAAGCCGACCTGCGGGCGTCCTGGCGAGCCGCCCTGCCAGCAGTAGGCCAGCAAGGCTTGCTTGGCCGCAGGCGGCAACGCTCGTTCATGGGCCGGATTTTCCGGCCTATGAATTTGCGAGGTAGAGAATGTGACGGAGCAGTCCGTCAAAGCAGACAAGGCCGCTCTGGTCACGCCGGGAGCGATTGCGGGAAAAGGTGAAGGTTCGGGCTCGGCGACTTCGCCATAGCCTCCGGTGCAGAATTGCATCCCAGGGCGAGAGAGCGGCTCGCCGTTTCCGTGAAACGCTCTGGCCCTTATGAGCTCGGAGACATTCGTTTCGCCGTGCCGCCGCGCTGGTTGATCGACACCCAGGTGTTCGGGTTCTGCTGCGACTGGCGTTTCAGGAAATAATAGCCGGTGGCGTTCCAGGGGCGGATTTCGTCGACCAGATTGTCCAGCACGAGATCGCCCTTGTCGGTCTTCACCGTCAGAATGGTGTGGCCCTCATTGTGGAGGTCGCGCACCACCGTCATCAGCAGCGCCTGCCGGGGGAAGCCCGCTTCCAGGAGCAGCTTGCGCTTGTAGAGCGCGTAGATCTTGCAGTCGCCCTTGCCGTCCGTCGGATAGTCCCAGTGGTCCATCGTCGTGCCCCAGTGGTCATAGTTGCTGACGGGCTTGATGGAGCGGTTCGCCTTCTGGTTTACCCGCTTGAGGATGCCCATGTTCTGCGCGGTCAGCCTGACGCTTGTGGCAGGCAGGGCAGGCACTTTGCATTCCTTCGGCCGGCGATGACAGAAATCGAGCCAGCCATATGGGACGCTGGTGCTGCCGCCGACTGCGGCGGAACTCGCAGCCGTTAGCTTGAACAGCGACGACTGCGCCGCTGCGGGGCCGACTTGCAGCGATGATGCGCCAACCAGGGAAACGAGGCCAATGAGGAAAGAAGAAGTCAGGACGCCAGGAGAACGCTGCATTGCCGACACCACCGCAACGAGAAGACTGGCGACAAGCTAATGCGCAAACGCCCGCCCCGCCAATTGAACAATTAATAATGTCCTAACACGATTGTGTTCACTTCAAGGTGGAGCCAGAATCAACCCGCCTGGCGCGCGGAGACTGATCCGGATGGTCGTTCGCCAGGCAGTGGACGATAGACCTCAAACCCTGGTGCCGCCCACCGTCATCTGGTTCATCCGCAGATGCGGCTGGCCGACGCCGACGGGCACGCCCTGTCCGGCCTTGCCGCACATGCCGATGCCGGTGTCGAGCTTCATGTCGTTGCCGATCATGCTGACGCGGTGCATGGCGTCCGGCCCGTTGCCGATCAGCATCGCGCCCTTGATCGGCTGCGTCACCTTGCCGTTCTCGATCATGTAGGCTTCGGTGCAGCCGAACACGAACTTGCCCGACGTGATGTCGACCTGGCCGCCGCCGAAGGAAACGGCGTAGATGCCGTTCTTGACCGAGGCGATGATCTCTTCCGGCTCCATGTCGCCCGAGGTCATGTAGGTGTTGGTCATGCGCGGCATCGGCTGGTGCGCATAGCCTTCGCGGCGGCCGTTGCCGGTCGCCTTCATGCCCATCAACCTGGCGTTCTGGCGATCCTGCATATAGCCGACGAGCTTGCCGTCCTCGATCAGCACGTTGCGCGCCGAGGGCGTCCCTTCATCGTCGACGGTCAGCGAGCCGCGCCGCTCGGGGATGGTGCCATCATCGACCACGGTGACACCCTTCGCCGCCACCTGTTGGCCCATCAGGCCGGCGAAAGCCGATGTCTTCTTGCGGTTGAAGTCGCCTTCGAGCCCGTGCCCGACCGCCTCGTGCAGCATCACGCCCGGCCAGCCGCTGGACAGCACGATGTCGAACGTGCCCGCCGGCGCAGGGACGGCCTCGAGATTAACCAGCGCCTGCCGCAGCGCCTCGCTGGCGGCATGCTTCCAGCTTTCCTCGCCGACGAACTCGCCAAAACTCTTGCGGCCGCCCATGCCGTAGGAGCCGCTCTCCTGCCGGTCGCCATCGCCGACCACCACGGAAACGTTGATCCGCACCAGCGGGCGGATGTCGCGCACAATCTGGCCGTCGCCGCGCACGATCTCGACATGCTGCCATGAGGCGGCAAGCGACGCCGTCACCTGGCGCACGCGCGGATCCTTGGCGCGCAGCCAGCTGTCGATCTCCTGTAGCAGCTTGGCCTTGGCCTCGAAGGAAGGCGAGGGGATAGGGTTCTCGTCGCCATAGAGATGGCGGTTGGTGCGGGCGGGCGCTCCGGCCAATGTGCCGGAATAGCCGCCCTTGACCGCCGAGACGGCGTCGGCCGCGCGCAGCAGCGAGGCTTCGGAGAGATCGCTCGAATGCGCATAACCGCTGGCCTCGCCGGCCACGGCACGCAGGCCGAACCCCTGGTCGGTGTTGAAATTGGCCGTCTTCAGCCGGCCATTATCGAACATCAGCGCTTCGTTCTCGCTGTATTCGAGGAACAACTCGCCGTCGTCGGCGCCCTTGATGGTCTCGGTGACGATCTCCTTGACGCGATCGTCGGAAATGTCGAATTGGCCGATCAGGCTGTTCATGGCAAATCCATTCGTGGAAACAAATCGCTCCTCGGCATGTAGGCGCGAAGCCGCCGTCGCACAATCGCCAACTGGGTCAAGCCGACGATTGCGCCGCCATCAGTTGCCGCTGACGAAGTCCTTGATGTTGCCGGCCATCGCGTTCCAATTGGAAAACTGCTCCTCGAGATTGGCCCTGGTGATGCCGCCGGCAAAGCTGACATCCATCTTAAAATTCGAGCCGTCGCCCGAATAGGCCCTCACCCAGCGGTATTTTGCGTTCCAGGCGTTGGCTTGGTCAGCGGTAAGCGGGTCGGCGTAGCCGGTCGCGAATTGCAGCGACTTGCAGTTCTCGCGGTCTTCGCAGCCGTAGAAATAGATCAGGTATTTAACGCCGTCGATCCGCCCCGAAATCATCGGATCGCCGTTGTCGTCCTTGCCCATCCTGGCGGAACCGAAGCCCTTGGCGATATCGAGGATCGCCGCCGGCTCGGGCCTCTGGAGGATTTCAGCGTCCTCGGCCCGGGCGACCGAAACCGCACCGGCCAGCGCCAGCCCAGCGATGAAAGCGGACAATGACGTGCGCATGGAGCCTCCTGCCGCTAAATCCGCATTCGCCATCCGACCTCAGCGTCGGAAATGGCCGCGGTGCATGGTCAAGAAGATCAAGGTAGGGCGGCGAAGCCGTCTGCAAAGCCCTTGAGATCGACGGGAATGCCAATGCCTTCCTCGGGGGTCTGGAAGACGATGAAGGTGGCCGACGTGCCGCTCTTCAGCGTGTCGAGCAGCGGTTTTTCAAGGATCACCTCGGCGTAGCAGCCATCCTGGAAGCAGCGCACGAAATAGGCGCGGCCGATATCCTTGCCGTCGACATTGAGGCCAAGCCCGTTGGGCAGGAGCACGCCGAGCGGCGCCAGCACGCGCAGGATCTCGGCCTTGTTGTCGGCTGTGCGCAGCACCACGACCGAAAGCCCCATTTCAGGGCGGTCCTCGGCGACGACGTTCTGCATCATCACGCATTGCTCTGAAGTAGCACCTGCAGGCGTATCGCAGATGATCGACCATGCGCCATGCGTCGACTTCACCGTGCCGCTCGGCGGCTTGGCGTCGTTAGGCGAGGCGGGGGCGCCGACGGCTACGCCGACACCGAGCAAGGCGACGGCAAGGACGACCTTCGCCAGGGTTCTCGAAAGCCAGGAAGTCATAACGGCTCCATTGCGAATCACGGCACTTTAAGCCGCGCCGGGGCCAAGTAAAGGACGAGACCTCCGCCGGTCCGCCCCGATACCGGCAATTGCATGCTTTTCCAAAGCAAATTCGCCCGAATTGCGACCGTCGCGCATATAGCATGGCGGGCGCCGAACGCAGCCTTCGGCCTGCGCGCAAAAATGCCGCACGGTTTCCTCCGCTCCTTTCTTGCGGAGGGAAATAGAGTATGGTTTGAACCAGCCTCGGGACAGCCCGGGATTCCCAATTCCGGTGTCGTCCGTTATTGGTGCGACCAGATCGCGGGAAGTGGGAGACGAGAGGGCGATGAGGAAATTCCTGGCAAGCGCTGAATTCTTGGCAGGTACGGCAGCTTCGGCCGTGCTCTTCTCCAGTGCGGCGGCTCGTGCCGACCAGCCGCGGGAATGGGAGATGACCTTCCAGGCGCCCGCGACCGACATGATGCGGCAGATCGAGCGGTTTGGGAACTACACCATGTGGTTCATCGTCCCGATCACCATCCTTGTGCTGGTGCTTCTGCTGGTCTGCATCGTTAGGTTCCGCGCCAGTGCCAATCCAGTGCCGTCCAGAACCAGCCACAACACGCTGATCGAGGTGATCTGGACGGTCGGGCCGGTGATCGTGCTCCTGCTCATCGCCATTCCCTCCTTCCAGCTGCTCACGGCGCAGTACACGCCGCCGGAAGAAGCTAAGCTCACCGTCAAGGCGACCGGCAACCAGTGGAACTGGGATTACGAGTACCAGGTCGACAAGACCTTCTCCTTCAACTCGGCGGTTCTTCAGGATGCCGACCGCGCCAAGGCCGGCAAGGAAGATCGCGCCCGCTATCCGCGTCTGCTGGCGGTCGACAACGAGCTGGTCGTGCCGGTCAACACCATGACCCGCGTGCTGATCACCGCCACCGATGTCATCCACTCCTTCGCCGTGCCGTCCTTCGGCATCAAGATGGATGCCGTCCCCGGCCGCACCAACGAGACCTGGTTCAAGGCGGAGAAGGAAGGCCTCTACTACGGCCAGTGCTCGCAGCTCTGCGGCAAGGACCATGCCTTCATGCCGATCGCCGTGCGCGTGGTGTCCGATGCGCAGTTCAAGACCTGGCTGGATACGGCCAAGACCGACGTGCCCGCCGCCAACAAGGCGCTGATGGCCGAGATCGATGGTACCAACAAGGTAGCGGCCGCCGGCAACTGATGCCGCGGGTTAGCAAGATTTAGGGAACGGAGCGGAACATGGCAGAGGCTGCAGCTCACGATCACGGCGACCACAGGCCGCATGGCTGGGTCCGCTGGGTCTACTCGACCAACCACAAGGACATCGGCACGCTCTACCTGATCTTCGCGATCATGGCCGGCATCATCGGCGCCGCGCTCTCGGTCGCCATCCGCATGGAGCTGCAGGAGCCGGGCATCCAGATCTTCAGCGGCCTGGCGCAGATGGTCTACGGCATGCAGGGCGACGCCGCCATCGACGGCGGCAAGAGCATGTACAACGCCTTCGGCGCCGCGCACGGCCTGATCATGATCTTCTTCATGGTCATGCCGGCGCTCATCGGCGGCTTCGCCAACTGGATGGTGCCGATCATGATCGGCGCGCCGGACATGGCCTTCCCGCGCATGAACAACATCTCGTTCTGGCTGCTGCCGCCGGCTTTCATCCTGCTGCTCTCCTCGATGTTCGTGCCGAGCGCGCCGGGCGCCTTCGGCGTCGGCGGCGGCTGGACCATTTATCCGCCGCTCTCGACATCCGGCCAGCCCGGCCCGGCGATGGACCTGGCGATCCTCTCGATCCATATCGCCGGCGCGTCGTCGATCCTCGGCGCCATCAACTTCATCACCACCATCTTCAACATGCGCGCTCCCGGCATGACGCTGCACAAGATGCCGCTGTTTGCCTGGGCGGTGCTGATCACCGCTTTCCTGCTGCTGCTCTCGCTCCCGGTTCTGGCTGGCGCCATCACCATGCTGCTCACCGACCGCAATTTCGGCACCGCTTTCTTCGTGCCGGATCAGGGCGGTGACCCGATCCTCTTCCAGCATCTGTTCTGGTTCTTCGGCCATCCCGAGGTGTACATCCTGATCTTGCCGGGCTTCGGCATCATCAGCCATATCGTCTCGACCTTCTCGAAGAAGCCGGTGTTCGGCTATCTCGGCATGGCCTACGCCATGGTCGCGATCGGCGCCGTCGGCTTCATCGTCTGGGCGCACCACATGTACACGACCGGCCTGTCGCTCGACACGCAGCGTTACTTCGTGTTTGCCACCATGGTCATCGCTGTGCCGACCGGCGTGAAGATCTTCTCCTGGATCGCCACCATGTGGGGCGGCTCGATCTCCTTCAAGCCGCCGATGCTGTGGGCGCTGGGCTTCATCTTCCTGTTCACCATCGGTGGCGTCACCGGCGTTCAGCTGGCCAATGCCGGTCTCGACCGCTCGCTGCACGACACCTATTTCGTGATCGCCCACTTCCACTACGTGCTGTCGCTGGGCGCGGTGTTTGCCATCTTCGCCGGCTGGTACTACTGGTTCCCGAAGATGACCGGCTACATGTACTCGCCGGTTATCGCCAACACCCACTTCTGGGTGACCTTCGTCGGCGTCAACCTGATCTTCTTCCCGCAGCACTTCCTCGGCCTCGCCGGCATGCCGCGCCGTACCGTCGACTATCCGGACGCGTTCGCCGGCTGGAACATGGTGTCGTCCTACGGCTCCTACATCGCGGCCGTCGGTGTCGCGATCTTCCTCTACGGCGTGTTCGAGGCCTTCCAGAAGAAGCGCGTCGCCGGGGCCAACCCGTGGGGCGAGGGCGCCACCACGCTCGAATGGCAGCTGCCTTCGCCGCCGCCATTCCACCAATGGGAACAGCTGCCGAAGATCAGGTAGGCAGCGTCCCGACGCATACGAGACCGCCGGCTTGCCCGGCGGTCTTGGCCAACGGAATGATGGACTTTAAGTACGCATGGCCCTTGCCAAAGACAGATTGATGGAGGAAGCGGGTTTTCGCATGTCGGAAGCGACCGCAGGCGATTTCTTCGCCCTCCTGAAGCCGCGTGTCATGTCGCTGGTCGTCTTCACGGCCTTTGTCGGCATGATCGCGGCGCCCGTCGCCATCAATCCGCTCATGGCGGTGATCGCCATCCTCGCAATCGCCATTGGCGCCGGTGCTTCCGGCGCGCTCAACATGTGGTACGACGCCGACATCGACGCCGTGATGACGAGGACCGCCGGCCGCCCGGTGCCGTCCGGTCGCGTCACCCCAGGCGAGGCGTTGAGCTTTGGCCTTGTGCTGTCGGTGCTGTCGGTGATGACGCTCGGCGTGCTGGTCAACTGGCTGTCGGCATCGCTTCTCGCCTTCACCATCTTCTTCTACGCCGTCATCTACACCATGTGGCTGAAGCGCTGGACGCCGCAGAACATTGTCATCGGCGGCGCCGCCGGCGCCATCCCGCCGGTAATCGGCTGGGCCGCCGTGACCGGCTCGGTCAGCCTCGAAAGCGTGATCCTGTTCCTGATCATCTTCCTGTGGACGCCGCCGCATTTCTGGGCGCTGGCTCTCTTCAAATCCGACGACTACGCCCGCGCCGGCATCCCGATGATGCCGAATGTCGCCGGCCATGCCTCGACCCGTAGGCAGATCTTTGCTTATGCGCTGATCCTGGCGCCGGTCGGGGTGCTGCCCTGGGCGCTCGGCTACACCACGGCCGGCTACGGCGTCGTCTCGGCGGCCCTCGGCGCGGGCTTCGTCTGGTATGCCTGGAAAGTGCTTGCCATGGCCGACGACGATCGCGCGATGAAGCCGGCCAAGGCCCTGTTCGGCTACTCGCTGCTCTATCTCTTCGCTATCTTTGCCGCCTATCTCATCGATTGCGTGATTGGGCGCGCCCTCATGATGGGGGGAGCATGATCGTGGCTGACAAGAAACTCGAACTGGTCACGCTGACCGAACGCCAGCAGAAGGCCCGCCGCAACCGCTCCATCGCCATCGGTCTTGCGTTGGCAGCGCTGGTCGTCGTCTTCTATGCCGCCACCATCGTGCGCTTCGGTCACAGCGGAGCCAGCATCACCGGCTCCGGCCTGCTGGGAGGCGGCTGATGGGCGGCGAGGCCAGCAGCAAGCCCCGCAAGGTGAACAACGGCATCGTCGCCGCCGTCTGCCTCGCCTTCTTCACCGGCATGGTCGGCATGGCCTATGCGGCGGTGCCGCTCTACAAGATGTTCTGCCAGGTCACCGGCTATGGCGGGACCACGCAGCGCGCCGAGAAGCAATATGCCGGCCGCGTGCTCGACCGTGATATCACCATCCGCTTCGATGCCAACACCAACGGCATTCCATGGCAGTTCGAGCCTGTCGCCCGCTCGGTGACGATCAAGATCGGCGCGACGGCGCAGGCGCATTACAGCGCCACCAACAAGTTCGATCGCACCATTACCGGCCGCGCCTCGTTCAACGTGCAGCCGGAAATGGCCGGTGCCTATTTCAACAAGGTGGAGTGCTTCTGCTTCACCGACACGACGCTGAAACCCGGCGAGACGCTGGACATGCCGGTCGTGTTCTATGTCGATCCAGACATCGTCAACGTGCCGGAACTCAAGGACTTGAAGGCCATCACCCTGTCCTACACGATGTTCCCGGTCGAAAACAAACAGCCGGTCGCCTCCTCGGCGCCGGCCGCTGGCAGCAGCAACAAAGTTCCAGATTCCGACGCAAGCCTCGGGGGTTGATATGGCAGACGCGCACGCAAAACCACAACACGACTACCATCTCGTCAACCCCAGCCCCTGGCCTTTCCTGGGTTCCGTCGGCGCGCTGGTCACCGCCATCGGCGGTGTCTGCCTGATGCAGTATCTGAAGGGCGGCAACTTCCCGGTCTTCGGCCACAACATCGCCAATCCGTGGCTGTTCTTCATCGGCATGATCATCGTGCTCTACACGATGTTCGCCTGGTGGTCGGACACCATCAAGGAAGCGCATGAGGGCCACCACACGCGCGTCGTTTCGCTGCACCTGCGCTACGGCATGATCATGTTCATCGCCTCCGAGGTGATGTTCTTCGTCGCCTGGTTCTGGGCCTTCTTCGACGCAAGTCTCTTCCCCGGCGAGGCGAACCAGTATGCCCGCACCGCCTTCACCGGCGGCGTGTGGCCGCCGAAGGGGCTTGAAGTCCTCGATCCCTTCCACTTGCCGCTCTACAACACCATCATCCTGCTTCTGTCGGGCACGACAGTGACCTGGGCGCACCACGCGCTTCTGCATGGCGACCGCAAGGGCCTGATCAACGGCCTGGTGCTGACCGTCGGCCTCGGCATGCTGTTCACCATGGTGCAGGCCTACGAGTATATGCACGCTCCGTTCGGCTTCAGGGATTCGATCTACGGCGCCACCTTCTTCATGGCGACCGGCTTCCACGGCTTCCACGTCATCATCGGCACCATCTTCCTGCTGGTCTGCCTGATCCGCGCGTGGCGCGGCGACTTCACCCCGAAACAGCATTTCGGCTTCGAGGCGGCCGCCTGGTATTGGCACTTCGTTGACGTGGTCTGGCTGTTCCTGTTCAGCGCCATCTATGTCTGGGCCTCCAACGGCGCACTGATCGAAGGCCATTAAACCGACTGGTTTAGGAATCCCAAGGGGCGGCTGCGGCGACGTGGCCGCCTTATTCTTTGGGGCAAAAAGGTCTAGGGTGGGAACATGAGCGAAGACAAGGCGATCTGGCCACCTATCGATCCGATCTCGGCCGGCCTGCATGGCCGCTGTCCGCGCTGCGGCGAAGGCAGGCTGTTCTCGGGTTTCCTCACCGTCGGCAAGCGCTGCTATAATTGCGGACTCGACTATTCCTTCGCCGATGCGGGCGATGGGCCGGCCGTGTTCGTCATCCTGATCATCGGCTTCGTCGTCGTTGGCCTCGCATTGTGGATGGAGGTGACGTTCAGTCCGCCGCTCTGGCTGCACTTTATGTTGTGGCTACCGCTCGCCCTGGTGCTGTGCCTGACGGCGCTGCGCCTGATCAAGGGCGTGCTGATCACCTTGCAGTACTCCAAGAAGGCTGCTGAAGGCAGGCTGGAATCCCAAGAATGAATGAGACTACAGGCTCGGTTGCCGACCGTTCGCGGCCGCGCTTAGCGTTGCTCATCGGTCTCGGCCTCATCCTGTTCGCCGTCCTGATCGGGCTCGGCACCTGGCAGGTCCAGCGCCTGCACTGGAAGGAAGGCCTGCTCGCGACCATCGACAAGCGCACCCATTCCGCACCGCTGGCTCTGGCGGACGTCGAGAAGGAATTCGCCGCCTCCCACGATGTCGACTACACGCCCGTGACGGTAACAGGCACTTTCCTGCATCAGGGCGAGCGGCACTTCTTTTCCACCTGGCAAGGCGACAGCGGCTTCAACGTCTACACGCCCCTGCAGCTCGAGGACGGCCGCTTCGTGCTCGTCAACCGCGGCTTCGTTCCCTATGACCTCAAGGATCCCTCCAAGCGCCGGCAGGGCGAAGTCGCCGGCAAGGTGACGGTGACCGGACTCGCCCGCAATCCGCTGCCTGCAAAGCCGTCGATGATGCTTCCCGACAATGACGTCGCCAAGAACATCTTCTATTGGAAGGACCGCGACGTCATGGCGGCGACCGCCGGTCTGCCTGCCGGGTTCGTGCTGGTGCCGTTCTTCGTCGATGCCGACAAGACGCCGAATCCTGGCGGCCTGCCGGTCGGTGGCGTCACCATCATCGACCTGCCGAACAACCATTTGCAATATGCCGTCACGTGGTACGGGCTGGCCGCCGCCCTTGCAGCCGTGCTGATCCTGAGGTTGCGCCGCCCGGCGAAGGAGCAGTGAGCGTCCTCGCTCTTGACAGGGCGGGGGTGCGCACCTCATTTCGCCTAATCAAACAGATAGAGCATGATGTCGTCCGAAAACCGCTTCACACTTTTCGGCATCATGTTCTTGGTTCCGACTGAATCGGCCTTGCATTCATGACCCAGAAAAAGCCACCGCTGACGATCAGGCTCTGCCAGCCGCGCGGCTTCTGCGCCGGTGTCGACCGCGCCATCCAGATCGTCGTGCTGGCGCTGAAGAAATATGGCGCGCCGGTCTATGTCCGCCACGAGATCGTGCACAACCGCTACGTCGTCGAAGGGCTGCAGAGCTTGGGCGCCGTCTTCATCGAGGAACTGTCCGAGATTCCGCCGGAGCATCGCCAGTCGCCCGTGGTCTTTTCCGCGCATGGCGTGCCGAAATCGGTGCCGGCGGACGCGCAGGCGCGCAATCTCTTTTACCTCGACGCCACGTGCCCGCTCGTGTCCAAGGTGCACAAGCAGGCGATGCGCCACCAGCGGCTTGGTCGCCACGTACTCCTGATCGGCCATGCCGGTCACCCGGAGGTGATCGGCACGATGGGACAATTGCCGGAAGGCGCGGTGACACTGATCGAGACCGAGGCTGACGCCGCGCGTTTCGTGCCCGTCGACGCTTCGGCGCTGGGCTTCGTCACCCAGACGACCTTGTCGGTCGAGGACACCGCCGGCATCATCCGGGCGCTCCAGGAGCGGTTTCCCGAACTGCATGCGGCCGCGGCCGAATCGATCTGCTACGCCACCACCAACCGCCAGGAAGCGGTGAAGGAGACAGCGGCCGGCGCCGATCTTTTCCTTATCGTCGGCGCTCCCAATTCGTCCAATTCGCGTCGCCTTGTCGAAGTGGCGGAGCGCGCCGGCGCGACAATGTCGCTTCTCGTGCAGCGCGCCGCCGAAATTCCGTGGGATGAGATCGCCGGGATCAGGACGCTCGGCCTGTCGGCCGGCGCCTCGGCGCCGGAAATCATCGTCGACGAGATCATCGACGCGTTCCGGCAACGCTTCGACGTCACCATCGATCTGGCCGTCACGGCCACGGAAACGGAGGATTTTCCGGTGATGCGGGTTTTGCGCGATGTCGAACTGACGGCGGCCGACATGGCCTTCGTCAACGGAGCGGCGTGAAACCGGATGGCCGTCTACACCGACGTCAACGAAGGCGAGCTGACCGCATTCCTCAAGGCCTATCCGGTGGGTGAGCTGCTCTCCTACAAGGGCATCGCCGAAGGCACCGAGAATTCCAATTTCCTGGTTCACGCCTCGACCGGCTCCTACATCCTGACGCTCTACGAGAAGCGGGTCGACAAGGCCGACCTGCCGTTCTTTCTCGGCCTGATGGGCCATCTCGCCAGGAAAGGCATTTCCTGCCCGCTGCCGGTGACCGCGCATGACGGCACCGTCATCGGCACGCTCGCCGGCCGGCCTGCGGTCATCATCACCTTCCTCGAAGGCCTGTCGCTCAGGCGGCCGACGGCCGCGCATTGCGCGGAAGTCGGCAAGGCGCTCGCCGGCCTCCATCTCGCCGGCCAGGATTTTCAGATGCGAAGGCCGAACGCGCTGGCCATCGACGGCTGGCGCAAGCTCTGGGCGGCCTCGCGCCAGCGCGCCGACGAGGTCGAGCCAGGGCTGGCGGCCGAGGTCGACGCCGACTTCAGCGATTTCGAGCGCAACTGGCCCACCGGCCTCCCTAAGGGCATCATCCATGCCGATCTGTTCCCGGACAACGTCTTCTTCCTCGGCGAGAAGCTTTCGGGGCTGATCGACTTCTATTTCGCCTGCGACGACCTCTACGCCTATGATGTCGCCACCTGCCTCAACGCCTGGTGCTTCGAGAAGGATTTTGCCTTCAACCTGACCAAGGGGACGGCGCTGCTGGCCGGCTACCAGTCGGTGCGGCCGCTTCAGGACGACGAGAAGGCGGCGCTGCCGATGCTGGCGCGCGGCTCGGCGCTGCGCTTCATGCTGACCCGCCTCTATGACTGGCTGACCATTCCGGATGGCGGGCTGGTGATGAAGCGCGATCCGACCGAATATATCCGGCGCATGCGCTTCCACCGCGCCATCAAGTCGCCATCCGAATACGGGCTGACATGAACAAGCAGATCGAGATCTTCACCGACGGCGCCTGCTCAGGCAATCCCGGGCCGGGCGGCTGGGGCGCAGTGCTTCGCTACAACGGCGTCACCAAGGAGCTGTCCGGCGGCGAGGCCGAGACCACCAACAACCGCATGGAGCTGCTGGCCGCCATCACGGCGCTCAACGCGCTGAAGGAGCCTTGCGCGGTCGACCTCTACACCGACAGCAAATACGTCATGGACGGCATCTCGAAGTGGATCCACGGCTGGAAGAAGAACGGCTGGAAGACCGGCGACAGGAAGCCGGTCAAAAATGGCGAGCTCTGGCAGGCGCTCGACGAGGCCAACCGGCGTCACAAGGTCGTCTGGCACTGGGTTAAGGGCCATGCCGGGCACCCGGAGAACGAGCGCGCCGACGAACTGGCCCGGCAGGGCATGGCACCGTTCAAGAAGGGCCCGGTGAAGCCTGTTTTGGCGGCGCAGCCCGCAGCGCAGCCGAAGCGGCCGGCGGCTGCGAAGGCGCGACGCTCGACCCAGAGCTACTGATCGGCCATCGAGCCCGCATCTGATCGGAGAAAGTTTGCCTTGCCGATCGCTTATTACATTACCCATCCGCAGGTTCGGATCGACGCCAACATTCCGGTGCCGGAATGGGGGCTGTCTGACATCGGCCGGGCAAGGGCTGTTGCGATGCTCGATCAGCCCTGGGTTAGCTCGACAGGGCGCATCGTGTCGTCCGCTGAACGCAAGGCGGTCGAAACTGCGGAAATCCTGGCGAAGCACCTTCATCTTGAGGTCGAGGTGCGGGAGCGGATGCACGAGAACGACCGGTCGGCGACGGGCTTCCTGCCGCCGTCGGAATTCGAAGCGGTTGCCGACGAGTTCTTCGCCAGGCCGCACGACAGTATCCGCGGATGGGAAAGGGCGATAGACGCACAGCGGCGCATCATGGACGAAGTCGACGCCGTGCTTGGCACCGGCCTCACCGGCAACTTGGCTTTCATTGGCCATGGAGGCGTGGGGACACTTCTGCTGCTTCTGCTCGATTCCCGCCAAATCAGTCGTGTCGCGGATCAGCCGGCGGGCGGCGGCAATTACTTCGCCTATGACATTGAGGCTCGCCGCATCCTGCACGGCTGGCGCCCCATCGACGAACTGGCGCCGCATAGCGGCATTTGATCGTCAGCGGATCAGCAGCGCCGTCGAGAACATGCCGAGCGCGAACACCGTGTGCGCCAGGAGGTTGAGCGCGCGCACCTTCATCGGATTGGGAAGCTTGGACGCCGCCCAGCCGGCGCCCATGCCCGGCGCAAGCAGGAACCAGCCCGCCCCGACCGTGACGATGCCGAGGATGAAGGCCGGCAGGAATGTCGGCGCCGCCAGCCAGCCCGCGCCGGCGAGCACGACAAGGATCACGCCGTAGAGAATGCCAACGAGGTAGTGGAATGCCCAGCCGAGCGCCTTTTCATGCGCATAAGGTGCCGCCTTGCCGATATCGTCGTGAAAAACCCTCTTCGGCAGATGCCGCACCCAGCGTCCGACCATGCCCCAGTTGGGCAATGGCAGGCCGAACGCCTTGTTGAGGACGATCGCCCAGACATCCATGAATACTGTGGCGCCGACGCCGATCCCCACTGCGCGCCAGACGGTGTCAAACATCACAGCATGATCCCGAACCGAAGGTCAGCGAACGCAAAAAGTGGAACTGGTTTTCGGACAAGATCATGGGTCAACGAAACCTGACCTGATCTAGAGCTGCTCGAGGATTTTTGCCGCGCCGCTCTCGTCGACGCCCGGCTTGGTCTCGACATTGAGCGCCACGACCTTGCCGTCGTCGACGATCATTGAGAAGCGCTTCGAGCGCAGGCCCATGCCGGCCCCGGACAGATCGTTGTCTAGTCCCACCGATCTGGCGAAATCGCCGCTGCCGTCGGCGAGATAGAGGATCTTGCCTTCGCCGCCGGTGAACCGCGCCCAGGCGCCCATGACATGCACGTCGTTGACCGAGACGACGGCGATCGTGTCGACGCCGCGGGCCAGGATGGCGTCATGATTCTCCAGATAACCAGGCAGGTGGTTGTTGCTGCAGGTCGGCGTGAAGGCGCCGGGAACGCCGAACAGCACGACTTTCTTGCCGGCGAAGATCTCATCGCCGGTGATCGACTTTGCGCCGTCCGCGGTCATGGTCTTGAAGGTCGCTTCGGGCAGTTTTTCGCCAACCGCAATGGTCATGGGGTGCCTCGCTTGGGGGATGGGAAGGATCGATGCCTTCGATATCGGACTGCGCGGACTCCGGCAACTCTTCAGAGCAATTCCAGGAAAAGTGTGCAGCGGTTTTCCGTCCGGAATTGCGGCTCAGAAAGACCCTGGATCAAGGGAAAGGCAGCAGCCCGTCCACCGAACCCTCGGCACTGGTCAGCGTGTAATACAGCCCGCCATCGGTCGGCGCCGCCGACGGCCGGTCGAGGATCGGCACGGTGAAGACGAGCTTGCCATCCTTCTGACTGCGCACCGGCGCGCCGAACATGTAGTCGCGCTCGCCGGCGATGAAGAGATCGACGGATTGCGGATCGCCGGGCGACTGCGCCTGGACGACAAGGGTCTCATGGTCGCTGGACAGCACGCTGATGCCGAAATCGGACCGGGCCGGGGAGGGCAGCGTCGCAAGTGCGGTTTTCACCAGGGCCGCGTCGGTCGCGTTATCGGGATCGGACCCGGGTTCGACGCTGAGCCGGGTCTGCACTGGAATGCAGATCGTCTCGCAGATGCCGAGGAAGATATTGGCATCGATGGTCGCCGGCTGGTCGGGCGAAGACAGCGTGAACGTCACCGGCAGCGACACCGGACGATCGTAGCCGGCCCATTTGCCGTAGCCGTCGTCATGCCGCTGCGGCGGCGGGAACGACAATTGCGCGTCGGCGACATTGGTGCTGCCCGATATGTCGAGTTGCGGCGGCACGCCGGCGTCGCCTGGATCGCGCCAATAGGTTTTCCAGCCGGGCTTCAACGCGATGTCGAGCACGCCGTGGATCTTGCCGGCCTGGTCGGGCTTGCCGGTGGTCACCAGCCGAACCTTGCCGCCTTCACTGTTGTACCAGTTCGAGGAGGAGGCCTCGGCCGATGGGCTTGTAGCCCACCCGAAAACGACGCCGAGAACCAGTAATTTCATGTATCGCATGCGGTGATTTGACCGTCCGTTCTTGGCCGCGCAATGACTTCATCGCTCTCCCGGTATCATATTTGCGTGACATCGGGGACTGGCACCATCTTTTCGGCGCTGCCGAAACGCGTTACGCTGAGGCCATGGACTTGCTGCGCCACAAGAAGTCGGCCGCCGGACGCGGTTTCCTCGACGATCAGTTCCTGATTGCCATGCCCGGCATGAAGGACGGCCGTTTCGCGCGCTCCGTCATCTACATCTGCGCCCATAGCGACGAGGGCGCGATGGGCCTGATCATCAATCAGACGCAGCAGATGCTGTTTCCGGACCTGCTTGTGCAACTCGGCATCATGAACGAGCAGGAAGCGATCCGCCTGCCGGCGCATACGCGCGATTTCGTCGTGCGCAACGGCGGGCCCGTCGACCGCAGCCGCGGCTTCGTGCTGCATTCGGGCGACTATCGCGTGGAATCCTCGCTCAACGTCTCCGACGATATCTGTCTGACGGCAACCGTCGATATTCTGCGCGCCATCTCGACCGGCCGCGGCCCGCGCCATGCCCTCATGGCGCTCGGCTATTCCGGCTGGGGCGCCGGCCAGCTCGAAACGGAGATCTCCGAGAATGGCTGGCTCACCTGTCCGGCGACGCCGGAGCTTCTCTTCGACACCGATATCGAGCGCAAATACGACCGTATCCTTGCCTCGATCGGCATCGACCTCGCCCATCTGAGCGCCGCCGCCGGGCACGCTTAGCCCGTTCGTCATCCTAGGGCGGAGCAAGGAGCGAAGCGACGCGCGCAGACCCTAGGATCCATGCCGTTACATCGAGCATAGAGTGCAGCGGTGCAGAACTCTGCAACGCTTTTCAATGCGTTAACGTCACGGAATGGATTCTCGGGTCAAGCCCGAGAATGACGATGTGATGGACGTAACGGCCAATCGCAGAGTGTCTCGCTACTCGATTGGAACGACCGGCCGCATCAAGCGCGCCAACCTAAGCCTGGGTCAGCGGATACTGCTCCCTCAGCGTCTTCAGCACCTGGTCGCCGGGCATCGGCGCGCCGAACATGAAGCTCTGCACATATTCGCAGCCCATCTGGCGCAGCTCCAGCGCGTCGCTTTCATCCGAAATGCCTTCCGCCACGACCGAAAGCCCCAGCTCATGCGCCATGTTGACCATCGATTTGAGCAGCACGGCACGCTTCGGCGTGGCGTCGTCGACGAAGCTCTTGTCGATCTTGATGGTGTCGAAGGGGAAGCGCGTCAGATAGGAGAGCGAGGAATAGCCGGTGCCGAAATCGTCGAGCGACAGTCCGATGCCGAGCTGCTTCAGCTTGGTCAGCACATGCGCGGTCTGCTCGGGATTGTCCATCACTAGGGACTCGGTGAGTTCCAGCCGGAAGCAGCGCGGTTTCAGATTGGCGCGCGCGATGACCGAGCGGACGTCGCTGACCAGGTCGCGGCGGATGAGCTGGCGGCTGGACAGGTTGACCGAGACCGAGAGCGGCGCGTCGCCGATCTGCTTCTGCCAGGTGGCGAGGTCCTCGGCCGCCTGCTGCATGGCGAACAGGCCGAGCTGCACGATCAGCCCGCAATTCTCGGCGACCGGAATGAAGTCCCCCGGCGGGATCATGCCGCGGCGCGGATGATCCCAGCGCAGCAGCGCCTCGAAGCCGGCGACGCTGCCATCCTCCAGCCGCACGATCGGCTGATAGGCAAGCGTGAACTCGCGCCGCTCGATGGCGCGGCGAAGGTCGGATTCGAACTGCAGCCGGTCGGTGCCGACGGTGCGGAAGGCGGGACGGAAGGGCTCGATTCTGTCGCCGCCGAAACGCTTGGCCTGGTGCATGGCAAGCTCGGCGTCCTTGACCATGTCCTCGGCCGAAGTCTGCGCCGTCGTCCAGGTGATCAGGCCGATCGATGCGGTGAGCACGATTTCTCGCTTGGCGAAGGTGATCGGATTGTTGATCGCGTGCTTGATGGCGTCCGCCATGGCAGCGATGCGCGCCGGATCCTGTTCCGAAAGCAGCATCAGCGCGAACTGGTCGCCGGCAAAGCGCGACAGCGAATCCTTCGGCTTGAGCAGCCGGTGCAGCCGGCGCGCGACGGTGAGCAGAATGGTGTCGCCGGCGGAGATGCCAAGGCCGTCATTGACCTGCTTGAAGCGATCGATGTCGATGATGAAGACCGTCGGGCGCACCTTCTCCTCGGTGCGGGCGATCGAGATGATCGCTTCCAGCCGGTTCATGAACAATTCGCGGTTCGGCAGGCCGGTCAAATTGTCATGCACGGCGTCGTGCAGCAGCCTTTCCTCGGATTTCTTCTGCTCGGTGACGTCGATCATGGTGCCGACGCAGCGGATCACCTCGCCGTCGGAGCCGATCACCGGGCGGGCGCGCAGCGAGAACCAGTGGTAATGGCCGTCGGCGCCGCGCAGGCGGAAGTTCTGCGCTACCTTGCCGCGCCTATGCTCCAGCACCACGTCGAGCGTGGTGCGGAACGTGTCGCGGTCGTCGGCATGCAGCACCGGCAGCCAGTTGCGGGCCGCACCCCCAAGGCTGTTGGGCGCAAGGCCGAGCTGCAGGCTGATGTCGGGCTTAGTCACCACGCGGTCGCGCAGCACGTCCCAATCCCAGACGATGTCGCCCGAGCCGGCGACGGCGAGCGCCTGCCGCTCCAGGTCGGAGAACAGGCCCTGATGCAGCGCGCCGCCGGCAAAGGCGTGCTGCATGACCGTGAAGCCGATCAAGAGGATGATCAGGATCAGCCCGCCGCCCAGCGCCGGCTGGGCGATGTCGTTGTCCAGCATGCCGGTGATCGCCATCCACGACCCGCATAGCCATAGCAGCACCATCACCCAGCTCGGCACCAGCATGATCGCGCGGTCATAGCCGCGGATGCCGAGGAAGATGATCAGGCCGAGACCCGTGAGCGCGGTGGCGGCGAACGAGATGCGGGCAACGCCGGCGGCGACCGCCGGATCGACGATGGCGACCCCCGCGATCAACAAGAGCCCTAGGATCCAGACCAGCGCGCCATAGCTGAAATGACCATGCCATCGGTTGAGGTTGAGATAGGCGAACAGGAACACCACGAAGGTTCCGGCCAAGGCCACCTCTGTGCCGGCCCGCCAGATCTGCTCGTTGCCGGGCGATATCTCGATGATCTTGTTGAGGAAGCCGAAGTCGACGCAGATATAGGCCAGCACCGCCCAGGCGAGCGCCGCGGTCGCCGGGAACATCGAGGTTCCCTTGACCACGAACAGGATCGTCAGGAACAGCGCAAGAAGCCCCGAAATGCCGATGACGATGCCGCGGAACAGCGTGTAGGAATTGACCGAGTCCTTGTAGGAATCCGGCTCCCAGAGATAGACCTGCGGCAGTTTCGGCGAGGCGAGCTCGGCGATGAAGGTCACCACCGTTCCGGGGTTCAGCGTCACCCGGAATACGTCGGCGTCGGGGCTTGTCTGGCGGTCGAGCGCGAAGCCCTCGCTGGGCGTGATGGCGGCGATGCGCGTGGAGCCGAGATCCGGCCAGAAGATGCCGGAATTCACCAGCCGGAAATGCGGCGCGACGATCAGCCGGTCGAGCTGCTGGTCGGTGGTGTTGGCGAGCGCGAAGACGGCCCAGTCGCCGCTCGAGCGCGCGTCATTGGCTTCCACCTCGATGCGCCGCACGATGCCGTCGGGGCCGGGGGCCGTCGAGACCTGGAAATTCTCACCCTGGTTCCGGTAGATTTCCACGGCGCGCGATAGGTCCAGCGCCTTGTCGTCGCGCGCGATCTTGATCGGCTCGACGGCAAAAGCCGGCATGGCCGAAAAAAGCGTGACGACGACCGTCATGATGAGGGCGAATAGCGACGCTAATCGCGGAAAATTCGTCACAATCAGCCCTTCGTTCCATCGCCCGGCGGATCGTCCGCGATCCGGGCGTAGAGGTAGTGATCCTGCCAGATGCCGTTGATCCTGAGATAGGATCGCAGAAGTCCTTCGCGCCGGAATCCGGCTTTTTCAAGCACACGGATCGACCGGGCATTTTCGGGAATACAGGCAGCTTCGATCCGGTGCAACCGCAGCGTATCGAAGGCGAAGCGCGACACCAGCTTGACCGCCTCGGTCATCATGCCGCGGCCGCCGAAGCGTTCACCGATCCAGTAGCCGATATGGCCGCTCTGCGCGACGCCGTGGCGGATGTTGCCGAGCGTGATGCCGCCGGCGAGCTTGCCGCTCGATTTTTCGAAGATGAAGAAGGCGATGGCCGTGCCTTGGGCATAATCCTCGCGGTAGCGGCTGATGCGCAGGCGCCAGGCATTGCGGTCGAGCTCGTCCGGCTGCCAGCGCGGCTCCCAGGGTTCGAGGAAGGCGCGGCTTTCGCCGCGCACCGCCGACCATTCGCGGTAATCGTTGGTCAAGGGCACGCGCAGCGTGACCTTGTCGCCCTTCAGTGCCGGCAGGTCGCGGCGAAAGAAAGGGAGCGCGAACACGGTTTTGGTCGAAGATCAGACGGCGAGCCGGCGGGCCGTCGTCTGCGGGCCCGCAAGCGATTCGAGGATCGCCTCGTAAGGCGCCAGCGTGCCCACGGGACCGACCGCGGTAAGCGTCGGCTTAGTCGAGAACAGCCGCGAGGAGAGATCGGTCAGCCGCTCGACGGTCAGCGCCGAAAGCCGCTCCATCAATTCCTCTTTGGCGATCGGTCGTCCGAACAACAGCAGTTGCCGGGCAATCTGCGAGGCGCGGCTCGCTGGACTTTCGGCCGACATGATCAGGCCGGCGCGATATTGCGCCCGCGCCCGGTCGAGCTCGTCCTGCTGGATGCTCTCGCCGGCCTTCTGCAATTCGCCGATGATCACCGGCACCAGCTTGGCGATGTCGCTCTGCCCGGTGGCGGCGTGCACGCCGAAGATGCCGGTGTCGGAAAAACCCCAGTGGAAGGCATAGACCGAGTAGCAGAGGCCGCGCTTCTCGCGCACCTCCTGGAATAGCCGCGACGACATGCCGCCGCCCAGGATCATCGACAGCACCTGCGAGGCGTAGAAATCGCGCACATGGTAGGCGCGGCCCTCGAAGCCGAGCACGATCTGCGCATCCATCAGGTCGCGGTCCTCGCGGAAGTCGCCGCCGACATATTGCGCATATTGCGGGATATTGCCCGCCGCCTTGCCGCGGAAGCCGCCAAGCCGCTTCTCGACCTCGTGCACGAAATTGTCGTGCTTGACGTCGCCGGCGGCCACGACGACCATCCGCTCCGCGTCATATTGGCGCTCGATGAAGCTGTGCAACTGTTTGGAGGTGAAGGATTTGACGGTCTCCGGCGTGCCGAGGATCGAGCGGCCGATGGTCTGATGACGGAAAGCCGTTTCGGTGAAGCGGTCGAAGACGATGTCGTCGGGCGTGTCGTGCGCGGCGCCGATCTCCTGCAGGATCACATGCTGCTCGCGCTCCAGCTCGTCGGGATCGAATTCGGATTCCTGCAGGATGTCGGCCAGGATATCGACCGCCAGCGGCACGTCGTCGGAAAGCACCCTGGCGTAGTAGGAGGTCGTCTCGACGCTGGTGGCGGCGTTGATCTCGCCGCCGACATTCTCGATTTCCGAGGCGATCTCGAAGGCGCTGCGGCGCTTCGTGCCCTTGAACGCCATGTGCTCGAGCAGATGGGCCATGCCATGCTCTTCGTCGCGCTCGTTGCGGGCGCCTGACTTGACCCAGACACCAAGGGCAACCGATTCGATGCTTGGAAGGGTTTCGGTGGCGACTGTCAGGCCGTTCGACAGACGGCTTACCTCAACACCCATATGGCAAGTACTCCCTAACGCGCCGCCCGCGAGTGGCGGTCCACGTAATCTTCCACCATTTTCAAGTCGGATGGAAGTATCGTGTATTTTTCGTCGGCTGTCATCAAGCCGCCTAGCCATGCGGGCAGGGCAGGGGTGATGCCGCTTGCGGCCTCGACCGCCGCCGGGAATTTCGCCGGATGCGCGGTGCCGAGCACCACCATGGGCACCGCGCCGGAGTCCTGGGTGGCGGCGACACGGACGGCTGCGGCCGTATGCGGATCGAGCAGGTAGTTGCTCGCCTCGAGCGTCGCGCGGATGGTGGCGGCGACCTCGTCGACGCTAGCGCGGCCGGCGTCGAATTCGGCGCGGATGCGCTTGAGCTCGCCCTCCTCGATGGTGAAGGCGCCCGACTGCTTCAGGCCGTTCATATAGCGCCGCACCGTCTCGGCATTGCGGCCCGCGGCCTCGAACAGCAGCCGCTCGAAATTAGACGACACCTGGATGTCCATCGACGGCGAGGTCGTGGCGAACACGCCCTTGGTGCGGTATTCGCCGCTCGCCAGCGTCCGCGCCAGGATGTCGTTGTCGTTGGTGGCGATAATCAGCCGCTCGATCGGCAGGCCCATGCGCTTGGCGGCGTAGCCTGCGAAAATATCGCCGAAATTGCCCGTCGGCACGGTGAAGGAGACCGGCCTGTCGGGCGCGCCGAGCGACAGGGCCGACGAGAAGTAATAGACGATCTGGGCCATGATGCGGGCCCAGTTGATCGAATTCACACCCGACAGCGACACCCTGTCGCGAAAGGCGTGGTCGTTGAACATGTCCTTAACCAGGCCCTGGCAGTCGTCGAAATTGCCTTCGACCGACAGCGCATGGACGTTTGCCGCGCTCGACGTCGTCATCTGGCGCTGCTGCACCGGCGATACCTTGCCGTGCGGGAACAGGATGAAGATGTCGGTGCGGTCGCGGCCGGCGAACGCATCGATCGCGGCACCCCCGGTGTCGCCCGAGGTCGCGCCGACGATGGTGGCGCGTTTGCCCCGTTCCGAAAGCACATGATCCATCAGTCGCGCCAGCAACTGCATCGCCACGTCCTTGAAGGCCAGCGTCGGGCCGTGGAACAGCTCGAGGATGCAGGTGTTTTTCCCGGTCTGCACCAGCGGGCAGACGGCCTCATGCCGGAAAGTCGCATAGGCCTCGCGCACCAGCCGCTTGAAGACGGGCGCCGCGATCTCGCCGCCGAGGAACGGCGTCAGCACGCGGATGGCAAGGTCCGGATAGGCAAGGCCGCGCATGGCTCGGATGTCGGCGGCCGAAAACTGTGGCCACTCGCGCGGCACGTAGAGCCCGCCGTCACGCGCCAGGCCGGCCAGCACAGCGTCGGAAAATCCAAGCGCGGGCGCATCCCCGCGGGTACTCACATATTGCATCGTCAAGGCCTGTTGCTGCCGGTCGCGTCATCCACGGCAATTGGTTAATTTTCCGAGCCCGCTCAGTCGCATTTTTGCCGCGCGGTTGCTATACGTCACCGGCTTTGTGAGAGGGAAGTGCAGTTTCATGGCGTTTTATTCGGTCAACCGTCGTTTTGTCGCGGGTCTGGCGCTCACCGGCTTTATGCTTGCCGCCGCCGGCTGCCAATCGAGCGACAATGGTATTCTTAACTTTGGTCTAACCAAGAAGGATCCCGTCGCGCCGCCGCCGCCGCAGGATCCCAAGATCCTCGCCAGCCAGTTGCGAGCCTATTGTCCGAAGGTGACGCTGCGCGACGGCACTGCCTATTTCAACACCTATGCCAAGGGCACGACGGCGAAGCCCAAGAAAAAGAGGGTTGACGCCGCGGCCGACGCCGAGGCCGAGGCAGCCGCCGCGGCCGCGCAGACCGGACCCAACGGCCAGCCGATCGATCCCGCTCACGATCCGTCGAAGATTATCTACCAGGCGTCGATCACCGACGTGACGCGCGATTGCACCCATGCCAACGGCCAGATGTCGATGAAGATAGCCGTCGCCGGCAAGATCGTGCCGGGGCCGATGTTCGCGCCCGGCACCGTCACCATGCCGATCCGCATCGCGGTTCAGCATGGCGAGGAGGTGCTTTATTCGCAGCTGCATCCGTACCAGGTGCAGGTTACCGACCCATCGGCCGCTACCCAATTCGTCTTCGTCGACAGCAATGTCGTGGTACCGGAGCCGACCGCGCGCGACTACCAGGCCTATGCCGGCTATGACGAGAACACGCCGGTCGCCTCGGCGGACAAGCCGAAAGGCAAGAGGAAGAAGCGCGCTCCGGCGACGAACTGAGCAAGGGCCAGGATTCGAACGATCCTCAAGCGTCTTCCGACCACTCCGACAGCGCCGCGATCGTGCTGTTGAGCTCCGCCCAGCGCCGGATGACCGTTTCGGCGCCGGCCTCGGTCAGCGCATCGGCATGGCCCGGATAGCTGTGCCCGGCGCCGGTGAAGCCGATGACGCGCATGCCGGCGGCCCTGGCGCCGGCGATGCCGTGCACGGAATCCTCGATCACGAAAGTGTTCTTCGGCTTGGCGCCGAGCTTTTCGGCGGCGTAGAGAAACACGTCCGGCGCCGGCTTGGTCTTCTTGCTGGGAATATCGAGGCCCGAAAAGATGCGGCCGGCGAAGAACGGCAGCAGCCGCACCTTCTCTAGCATGAATTCGACCCGCTCAGTGCGTGAATTGGAGCAGACGGCGCGCGGCGCGGTTACGGCCGCCACCGCCTCGCGAGCGCCGTCGATGATGCGCACGTCTGCGCGCAGCTTGCGGTCGACGAGTTCCTCCTCGCGGTCGATCAGCGAGGCCTGGAATGGGATCCGCGACTTCTCCTCGACCCGCAACATGATGTCCTTGAAGGTCAGGCCGGCATAGGTCTCGGCAAGCTCCTCGGCCGAAATCTCGAATCCGGCCGACGTCAGAAGCTCCGCATCGATGCGCGCGGCAATGATTTCGGAATCGACGAGCACGCCGTCGCAATCGAAGATGACAAGGTCTGGCTGGGGCATGGCAATCCGGACGTTGAGAAGGGGAGCGTGGCATGGCTGGCCCAAGCGGTGCGGCATACACCAACAGGCCGCTCTTCGCAAACCGAGCAAGCGTCTGCAGCCTTCACTGAATGTTTACGCTGATCGGTAACCATAACAGTCAGTAAACCGTAACGCGTGCTTTGGGTGTTTTGATGTCTGCCATGCGTCTTCTCGACGAGCTTTCCCACGCTCCCCAGCGGTCCGAATGGCTGGATACCATCCTGAAAGGCGATTGCGTCGCCGCGCTTGACCGCCTGCCGGAAAAGTCGATCGACATCATCTTCGCCGACCCGCCCTATAATCTGCAGCTCGACGGCGACCTGCACCGGCCCGACCAGTCCAAGGTCAACGCCGTCGACGACGACTGGGATCAATTCGAGAGTTTCGAGGCTTATGACGCCTTTACCCGTGCCTGGCTGCTCGCGGCGCGCCGCGTGCTGAAGCCCAGCGGCACCATCTGGGTCATCGGCTCCTATCACAACATCTTCCGCGTCGGCGCCCGCATGCAGGATCTCGGCTTCTGGATCCTGAACGACATCGTCTGGCGCAAGACCAACCCGATGCCGAATTTCCGTGGCCGGCGCTTCCAGAACGCGCACGAGACGATGATCTGGGCCTCGCGCGACCAGAAGGCCAAGGGCTACACCTTCAATTACGAGTCCCTGAAAGCCTCGAACGACGACCTGCAGATGCGCTCCGATTGGCTTTTCCCGATCTGCACCGGCGGCGAGCGGCTGAAGGACGAGAACGGCAACAAGCTGCATCCGACGCAGAAACCGGAAGCCTTGCTTGCCCGCATCATGATGGCTTCGACGAAGCCGGGCGACGTCGTGCTCGATCCCTTTTTCGGTTCCGGCACCACCGGCGCTGTCGCCAAGCGCCTTGGCCGCCACTTTGTCGGCATCGAGCGCGAGCAAGCCTATATCGATGCCGCCAATGAGCGCATCGCCGCGGTGCGCCCGCTGGAAAGCGCCGATCTCACCGTGCTTTCCGGCAAGCGCGCCGAACCGCGCGTCGCCTTCATCAGCCTGATCGACAATGGCCTGGTGGCGCCGGGCGCCACGCTCTACGACGCCAAGAAACGTTGGGCGGCAAAAGTGCGCGCCGACGGCACGCTGGCCATCGGCGAAAGCGCTGGCTCGATCCACAAGATCGGCGCCGAGGTGCAGGGGCTGGATGCCTGCAATGGCTGGACCTTCTGGCATTATGAGCGCAGCGGCGGCTTGACCCCGATCGACGAGCTGCGCCGCATTGCCCGCCTCGGCATGGAGCGGGCGGGGGGCTGATTCGCCTGAAGCTGAACCAAAACATCAACGGATCGCCGCAAGTGATTCAGATCAGGCAGCAATCCCCAGCCGCTCAAGGTCTGCTTTAAGCGTCTCGGCGTCGGTGAACAGCACCGCCTGCCAGCCGGCGGCCTTGGCGCCGTCGACATTCTTCTGGCTGTCGTCGATGAATAGCGAAGCCGCCGGATCGAGCCCGAACGAAGCGACGTGATGGTCGTAGATGGCGCGGTCCGGCTTGATCAGGCCGATGTCGCCGGAGACCGTGATGCCGCGCGGCTTTTCAAGGAACGGAAAACGGGCGCGAGCCTCGCGGAATGTGTCCGACGCCCAGTTGGTGAGCAGGGTCACGTCGCGGCCGTCATCGATCAGGCCCTCGAGCAGCGCGACGCTGTCGTCATAGGCATGCGGCACCATATCGTGCCAGTGGCGGCGGAAGTTGCGGATGTTCTCGGCATGGGCGGGATGCTCGGCGATCAGCAACGACTCGGCTTCTTCCCAGGTCCGGCCACGGTCCTGCTCGATGTTCCAGGCGCTTGTGCAGACATTGTCGAAGAACCACCGCCGCTCCTCGGCATTGGGGATCAGGCGGCTGAATGGAATGTCCGGATCGTAATGGATAAGCACCTTGCCGATGTCGAAGACGATATGGCGGATTTCGGTCATTGCGGTCCTTTCAATGCGGGTGCTGCTTTTTGGTCGCGCCCGGTATGGCCGTCTCGATTACCTTTTTCATGACGGTGGGCAGCGCTTCCCCGGAAATTTCATGGGCCAGCGACCAGAAATACCCGTCGGGCGCATCGCGCTTGACATGGGCATGAAAGATGTCGAGCTCGAGCGCGAAATGTGTGAAGACGTGGCCGATCTGCCCGGCGCGCCGCCAATCGGCGGGAAAAGGCGCGGCATCCGCCGTCGTCGCGCCATCCACCCTGGCGGTCCAGGCGGTGGTCGGCACCTCCGTCATGCCGCCGAGCAGGCCCTTGTCGGGCCGCTTGCGCAAGAGGATGGCGCCGTCGTCGCGCTCGGCGACGAAGGCGGCACCCTTGCGCAGCGGCTTGTCGCCTTTCGGCAGGCGGACCGGAAAGCGTTCCGGATCGCCGTTGAGAATGGCGCTGCAATCCTCGCGCAGGGGGCACAGCATGCAGCGCGGGCGCTTCGGCGTGCAGATCGTCGCGCCGAGATCCATCATCGCCTGGGCGAAATCGCCGGGCCGCGTTTGCGGTACCAGCTTTTCGACCAGCGCTCGGATCTGCGGCTTGGCTTCGCTGAGCGGTGTTTCGATCGAATAGAGCCGGGTCACGACCCGCTCGACATTGCCGTCGACGACCGCCGCCGGCCGGTCGAAGGCGATCGCCGCGATCGCCGCAGCGGTGTAGGCACCGACGCCCGGCAATTCGCGCAGGCCGGCCTCGGTGTCGGGAAAGCGGCCGCCTCGCAGCGCCACGAGGTCGGCGCAGGCCTTCAGGTTGCGCGCCCTTGAGTAATAGCCGAGCCCGGCCCACGCCTTCATCACGTCCTCGGCGGGTGCCGCCGCCAGCGCCTCGACCGTCGGCCATTTCTCGACGAAATTGCGGAAATAGGCTTTTACCGCCTCGACCGTGGTCTGTTGCAGCATCACCTCGGACAGCCAGACGCGATAGGGGTCGGGCCTTGCGCCGCGCGCAAACGCGCTTGGCGTCACACGCCAGGGCAGGTCACGATGATGCGCATCATACCAGGCAAGCAGGCAGGCCCCGATATCCCGGGATCCAGCTTTGCTGGTATCTCCGGATCCCGCGTCGCCGGATGCGGCCTGCTGTGATGCCTTGCGGGTCTGGTTTAGTGGTGCCATTGATCGGATGAGCTGGGGACTGGAGAACGCACATGGCAGGGAAAAGGCCCTTCGGCAATCCCGTTCCGGTCAGCGATCTCGCGACCGAGATCCTCGATCCGGTGCTGAAGAAGCGCGCCGGCATCTCGATCGGGCTGGTGCAGTCCTGGGAAGAAATCGCCGGGCCTCGGCTCGCCAGCCATTCGCGGCCGGAAAAAATCCAGTGGCCGCGCCGGCTGCATGAGGACGACCCGTTCGAGCCGGCGACATTGATCATCGCCTGCGAGGGCATGGCCGCGCTGCATCTGCAGCACGAGGCCGGCGAGGTGATCAACCGCGTCAACGCCTTCCTGGGTTTCAACGCGGTCGGCCGCATCAAGATCCTGCAAAAACCGGTGCTTTCGCAAAAGGCGCGCCCAAAGCCAGCGCCGCGGCCTTTGAGCGAGGCCGAAAAATCGAAGCTTTCGCGCATGGTCGGCAAGATCCAGGACGACGGCCTGCGCGCTTCGCTGGAGCGGCTCGGCGCTACAATTATGGGTGAAAGGAAGCCCAAAGGGTCGTAAGAAGCGTCATGAATGCGTTACCGATCTCGCGCATTCGTGATGCTTGTGATCAAGTTTCCCGATTGGATTGAGGATCGCGATGCCTTAATTCGCGCCAACTCTCGCCTTTTCTAGCCCTTGCATTGCAAAATCCAACCGATATCAGGTGATTCGCATGAACCGTGCCCCGTTTGGCAAAAGTCTGTCTCGCAGAAACCTTCTGACCACGCTGGCTGCTGTTCCTGCGGTGGCGCTGCTTGCAGCATGCAGCGACTCCGGCGAGGAGGCCAAGGCCGCCGATGTGAAGCCGGCCAACCCGTCGACGCCTGCCAAGCCGGCCGCGACGCCGGCGGCGGCCCAGGTGCCCGAGGCGCAGGGCACCGTCGACATGGCGGAGCTGCTGAAGCCCGGCGCGCTGCCCGACAAGCAGCTCGGCAAGGACGACGCCAAGGTCACAATCGTCGAATACGCATCGATGACCTGCCCGCATTGCGCGCATTTCAACGACACCACCTTCCCTCAGTTGAAGTCGAAATACATCGACACCGGCAAGGTCCGTTACATCCTGCGCGAATTCCCATTCGACCCGAGCGCGGAGGCCGGCTTCATGTTGGCGCGCTGCTCGAAGGATAATTACTTCGCCATGGTTGACGTGCTGTTCAAGCAGCAGCCGAGCTGGGTTGGCGTCAGCAATACCAAGGAAGCGCTGCTGCAGATCTCCAAGCTGGCCGGTTTTACACAGGAGTCCTTTGAGTCCTGCTTGACGGACCAGAAACTTCTGGACGATGTGAGAGCAGTCCAGAAACGCGGAGCGGACGAGTTCAAGGTCGACTCGACGCCGACCTTCTTCATCAATGGAAAGACCTACAAAGGGGCGATGTCGATTGAGGAAATGTCGGCCATCATCGACCCTCTGCTCTGACATCCAGGCCGCGCCGAAGCGGTCCGGCTTCGGCGCGCACCCCTGTAGTGTCGGGCGGCGCGAATGAAGTTCTCGCGCCTTCGCCTCCTTGGTTTCAAGTCCTTCGTCGAGCCCGGCGAGTTCGTCATCGAACGCGGGCTGACCGGCATTGTCGGGCCGAACGGCTGCGGCAAGTCGAACCTCGTCGAAGCGCTGCGCTGGGTGATGGGCGAAAGCTCCTACAAGAACATGCGCGCGTCCGGCATGGACGACGTGATCTTCTCGGGCTCGGGTGCGCGGCCTGCGCGCAACACCGCCGAAGTCACGCTTTTCCTCGACAACACCGACCGCACGGCACCCGCCGCCTTCAACGATGCCGATGAGCTGCAGGTGTCGCGCCGCATCGAGCGCGAGGCGGGCTCGCTCTACCGCATCAACGGCAAGGAAGCGCGCGCCAAGGACGTGCAGCTTCTGTTCGCCGACCAATCGACCGGCGCGCGCTCGCCCTCGATGGTCGGGCAGGGCCGCATCGGCGAGCTGATCCAGGCCAAGCCCCAGGCCCGTCGCGCGCTGCTCGAAGAGGCGGCAGGCATTTCCGGCCTGCACACGCGCCGTCATGAAGCCGAGCTCAGACTGAAGGGTGCCGAGCAGAATCTCGAGCGGCTGGACGACGTCGTCGGCGAGCTGGAAGGCCAGATCGAGAGCCTGAAGCGCCAGGCGCGCCAGGCCTCGCGCTTCAAGAACCTGTCGGCCGATATCCGCAAGGCCGAGGCAACGCTCTTGCATCTGCGCTGGACGCTGGCCAAGGCGCAGGAAGGCGAGGCGCGTTCAGCGCTTGCCGTCGCCACCACGCTGGTCGGCGACCGCGCCGCCGCCCAGATGGCGGCGGCCAGGGAGCAGGGCATCGCCGCGCACCGGCTGCCCGATCTGCGCGACGCCGAAGCCGCCGCCGCCGCCGCCTTCCAGCGCCTGTCGATCGCCAAGACCCAGATCGAGGAAGAGGCCGGCCGCATCCGTGCGCGCCAGACCGAGCTCGAACGCCGGCTGCAGCAGCTCGACGCCGACATCGCCCGCGAGGAGCGGATGGTGCGCGACAATGCCGACATCCTCGAGCGCCTGCGCACCGAGGAAGCCGAGCTCAACTCGGAAAATGCAGGTGCTGCCGAGCGCGAGGCGACCACGCGCGCCGCCTTCGAGCAGGCCGGCGCGACGCTCTCGCAAAGCGAGGCAAAACTTGCCGCGCTGACCGCCGAGCGCGCCGAGGCGGCTGCCTCGCGCCACCAGATCGAGCGTAGCTTGCGCGAGACCGCCGAGCGCCGCGACCGCTTCGCGCGCCAGCTCGCCGACGTCGACCGCGAGCTTTCCGATATCGTCGCGCGGATTTCCGGCCTGCCCGATCCGGCCGAAAAGCGCCTGCTGGTCGAGGACGCGCTGGCTCGGCTGGAAGAGAGCGAGGCCGGCGCCATTTCCGCCGAGCAGGCCGTCGCCGAGGCTCGCGCCGCCGAAAGCGCGGCCCGCCCGCCGCTGCAGGATGCAAGGGCCGAACTGGCGCGCATCGAGACCGAAGCGCGCACGCTGGCCAAGATCCTCAACGCCGCCAGTGGCGATCTCTTTCCGTCCGTGCTGGAGCAGATCAATGTCGAGCGCGGCTATGAAACCGCGCTTGGCGCGGCCCTTGGCGAGGATCTCGACGTCCCGCTCGACCGCAGCGCCCCGGTGCATTGGGGTGAAAGCGCGGTGCAGCCCGGCGATGCGGCGCTGCCTGAAGGCGTGAAGAGCCTTGCCAGCGTGGTGCGCGCGCCGGCGCAGCTTGCGCGCCGTCTGGCGCAGATCGGCATCGTCGACGGCGCCGACGGCCGTCGTATTCAGGCGCAGCTTGCGCCCGGCCAGCGGCTGGTCAGCCGCGACGGCGCGCTCTGGCGCTGGGACGGCCTGACCGCGAGCGCAGATGCCCCGACCGCCGCCGCGCAGCGGCTGGCGCAGAAGAACCGCCTGGCCGAGCTCGATGCCGAAGCCGTGCAGGCGACGCGCGTCGTGCGCGAGGCCGAGGAAGCGCTGGCTCGCGCCGAGCAGGCGATGCGCCTGGCAAGTGAGGCCGAGCGCAATGCTCGCCAGGCCGGCCGCGATGCCCAGCATGCGCTGGATGCCGCGCGTAACGCGCTGGCCGAGGCCGAGAAGGCTGGCGGCGAGCTGTTGAGCCGGCGCGCCGCGCTAGAAGAGGCACGCGCTCGCATCGTTGACAGCCACGAGGAGACGCAGGCCTCCTTCCTCGAAGCCGAGGAGATGCTGAAGGACGCGCCCGATCTCGGCGACCTGCAGCTTCAGCTCGAACAGGCTGCCGCCAACGTCTCGCGCGACCGCGCCACGCTTGCCGATGCACGCGCCGTGCATGAAGGGCTGCGGCGCGAGGCCGAGGCGCGCATTCGCCGGCTGGACGCCATCGGCGCCGAGCGCAAAAACTGGGTGGAGCGCGCCGAAAATGCCTCGACGCAGATCGCCGCCCTTGGCGAGCGCAAGGCAGAAGCCGAAGCCGAGCGCGAGCGGCTGGCCGATGCGCCCGACGAGATCGACGCCAAGCGCCGTGCCCTGCTGACGCAGCTTTCCGAGGCCGAGGCGCTGCGCAAGGCTGCCGGCGACCGCCTGCAGGAGGCGGAAAACAAGCAGGCGGAGCTCGACAAGGCGGCCACAGCTGCCATCCAGTCGCTCGCCGAATCGCGCGAAACCCGCGTTCGCGCCGAGGAGCGGCTGACCGCGGCGGATGAACGCCGCGCCGAGGTCGAGGCGCGCATCCAGGAGGCGCTGAACACGCCGCCACATCTGGTCATCAAGCATACCGGCCTCGAAGCCGACGATCCGATGCCCGACATGGCCGAGATCGAACGCCAGCTCGACCGGCTGAAGATCGAGCGCGAGCGGCTCGGCGCCGTGAACCTGCGCGCCGAGGAGGAGCAGAAGGAACTGTCCGACAGGCTGGAAACCATCGTTTCCGAGCGCGAGGACATCATCGAGGCGATCCGCAAGCTGCGCCAGGCAATCCAGAGCCTCAACCGCGAGGGCCGCGAGCGGCTGCTGTCGGCCTTCGAGGTGGTCAACGGCCATTTCCAGCGGCTCTTCTCGCATCTTTTCGGCGGCGGCACGGCCGAGCTGCAGTTGATCGAGTCGGAGGATCCGCTGGAGGCGGGGCTGGAAATCCTCGCCCGCCCGCCCGGCAAGAAGCCGCAGACCATGACGCTGCTTTCCGGCGGCGAGCAGGCGCTGACTGCCATGTCGCTGATCTTCGCGGTGTTCCTCACCAACCCCGCGCCGATCTGCGTGCTCGACGAGGTCGACGCGCCGCTCGACGACCACAATGTCGAGCGCTTCTGCAATTTGATGGACGAGATGTCGAAGACCACCGAGACACGCTTCGTCATCATCACCCACAACCCCATCACCATGGCGCGCATGGACCGGCTGTTCGGCGTTACCATGGCCGAGCAGGGCGTCAGCCAGCTGGTCTCGGTCGATCTGCAGGCTGCCGAAGCGATGCGCGAGGCGAGCTGAGAGCTCGGCCGGTTCAGGCTGGCGAACCTGCTCTACGTCTCCGCAGCCGTAGCAGGCGCCGTGTAGCGCCTCCGCACGGCGTCGATCACCAGCTTGCGGCTCTCGTCGGCCGACAATGCCTTGTTCTTCTCCGCCTCAGCCGTTTCTCGGGCGAGGTCCTTGTCCCTGATCTGTTGGCGGAACCATTTGGAATAGTCGCCGGCGCGCAGATGGTATTCCCATGTCTTGTCGTCGATGCCTTCCGCCATCTGCGCGAAGATGATGAGATTGTGGGCCCTGAGGTTCATCGCCTTCTTCGGACCGGTGAAGTAGAAGCTGCCTGCCTCGTCGAGCTCGCCCTCGGCATATTTGCGGCTGTGGCGCTTCAGCGACTGGTCCGGCTCGATTGCCTTTACCGTGAACGGCTTCTTGCCGTCGTGCGGCCGCCAGAACAGTACCCGGTCGCCCTTGGGCAGCGGAATGCTCTTTGGAGCCTGGAGCCCCGTTTCCTTGCAGAAGGTCTTGATCACGCCCTTCGCCTTGGGCCCAAGCGCAATCACCGCCGTCACCAGGCCGAGCGCATCGGTCGAGATCGCTTCCGGATGGACAGTGATCAGCACCGTGCCGGGCAGCTCGATCGAAAGCACGGATCGCGTATCCCCGCGTCGCTTGGGCATCAAATGATGCGCCTCGTCGATGATCAGCCAATGCGGTCTTGCCGTGCGATAGCGGACATTGCCGAGACCCGGCAGCAATTCAGCGAAGAAATCGGGCCTCTCATCGACCTTCAACGCCAGGCCGTTGACCACGATATTGGTCTGCGGTTTCTCGATTAATTCCAGCAACTGTTCCTTGTTCGGTGCAGTCGAGCCGTTGCCGAGCGGCACCGCGCCTTTCAGTCCGTCATAGTCGCCCTCGGGGTCGAAAATGCAGAATTGCAAACCCTTTTCGACCAGCCGCTCGGTGAGCGCCGTGGCCAAGGTCGATTTGCCGATGCCCGAGCTGCCGGCGATCAGCACCGTTTCCATCGGCGACAAGTAGATGTCCTTGCCGCGTGAGGTCCCGAGCAGCACGCCGCGCAAACGTTCCTTAGCCAGCAGGTAATCGTGCTTGATCAGCTTGCGGATCAACTCCTCGACTCCCTTGCCGCGCGCCTCCTTGGTGACGAGGTCGGCGGTGTCCTTGACGGCGGGCAGCGCGTTGGCCACCGCAACACTGCAGCCGGACGACCTGAGGAAGGCATGGTCGTTTTCGGCGTCGCCAACGGCCACGACGTTATGCGGTGACAGCTTCAGGTCTTCGAGCGCCGACGCCAGCCCGGTCGCCTTGTTGATGCCGGAAGGCAGGATCATCACCGCGCCCTTGTTGAAGATGATCTCCAGCTCCAGCCCAAGCTGCTTGATGACGTCGAGCACGGTGGCCTGGTGCGGCTCCCAGGTGGCGACGATCGAGCGGCCGACGGACAGCGGCTTCACGCCGCGCTTTTTGAGCCTGTCGACAAGATCCGCGGAAGGCGAGGGGGCGATCGTGCGCTCTTCCTCGCTGGCCGGCGTGTAGACCAGCGCGCCGTTTTCGGCGACCACCTTGTCGAACAGGGAAAGTTCGGGAAACACCTCCTTGAGGTCGGGCAGTTCCCGTCCGGTGACCAGGATCAGCTTGCGCCCGGACTTCTTCAGCTTCTCCAGCGCCGAGATCGTGCTGGCCGCGACCAGGCCATCATGCGCCAGCGTGCCATCATAATCGGTGGCCAATGCCATGAAATACATCGGTTGAAACCTCTCCGAACGGTATTTGTCGGTCCGTCTGGAACGAACAACGCCTGTCGGCGGAAAAGGTTTAGGCCAATGGTTGGCGTCGAAACGATCGCGGTGTTTCGCCCAGCTCACGGCGCATACAGCGTCGCCCAGCGGAATTGGAGCGTGCGCCGACGGGAACCCGGTCGGCAGGATCACGTTCGGTCTTGACGAGGTTGCTTCCGCACAAGCGCTCGAGCTGGAGTGAGAGGCCGATCCGATGTATGTCTTTCTGGAGGTCCTGACCGTCGTCCTTGTGGCCGGTGCGATGGCCATGGCGCTCGCCCACGCGCTGGAGCTGCCGGGCAAGTTGCTACTCGGCAGGCAAGAGTATTTCGTTGTCCAACGCATCTACTACCCGGGTTTCACGATTGGAGGCGGCATCGCGGAGATCGGTGGGATCCTCGCGACTTTTGCGCTGATGCTGACGTCGAGCGGTGCGCTCCATGTCTGGCTGACCACCGGCGCCTTGATCGCGCTCCTCGCCATGCAGTTTGTCTTCTGGTTCATGACCCAGCCGGTCAACAAGCACTGGCTGCAGGACGTGGAATTGAACGCGCCGGCCAAGCGCTTCTTCGCGACTGAAGGCAGCGACGGAGCTCCGCTCCCACCAGCGCAGGAGTGGACGGCGCTGCGCAACCGCTGGGAACTATCGCACGTTATCCGCGCGACACTGGCGATGCTGAGCCTGATCTTGCTCACCACCGCAATCGCCATTAAAGGCGCCTGATGTCCGACCGGCTTTCCGGTCAAACCACGCGATGCTTCAAACGCGTTGGCCGATCGTCCGTTCGAGCTTGGCGCTGATGTGGAGGTTGGCTGGGGTTCTTGGAAGCTTTTCGAACTTTCTGGGTAGCGCCTCAGCCCGAATTGCGGGTGCTTATGGACAAAGCAGGATATTAGATTCGCTTTTTGGACGGTTTGTAAGGCCCCTGCTAATGGCGCGTGCGCTGTTCGGATAGCGCGCTACCACGCATCTCCGAATAATAAACGGCACTTTGCGCCGCATATTTCGTTAAACCGAGACTGGTCCCGCTCCGCAAAGCGGATGATCAGAGTTCAATCTAGCTGCAACATGCTCGATGCAGTTTCGCACCATTGCAGCATTGGGGTGCCTTCGGCGGTAGCAGCATATGCAAGACAAAGCGCTGACAGACTAAGATACCCCCGACCATGCCGAGTTTAGCGCCGTTGGCAACGAAGCCATTGAGGAATTCGGCCCACGCGCGATGTCCTGAGCAGTCGAGGGGAATTGGTCGGGCATGGTCCTTATTTTACCTTGCTCATCAAACGGAGTTCAGGCTCGAACTCGGCTCCTCCCGGCGATCCTTGGATTCTTGGCCCGCCGAGAAGAGGCCCGTCGAATTGTGGGCACTGGTGAAGGAGGTCGGGATGCATGCGCCTTCTATCGGACAGGCTTGATCGAGGGCACTCGCCGGATTTCAGCAAGGGCGGGGCCACTGGTCCGTTGAGACGACCGACCATGCGCTGCGCCAACGTACTACGGGGATACCTGCCGCGCGTCGCTTTGGCGTCGCGCTAACGTCTCCGTCCCTATAGCCACTCGATCTTCAGGATCGGGTGCAACTCGATGCCGTTTAGCGGCGAGGTGCCGGTGGCGCCATGGATGCGGTCGAAGAATCCGACGCCAGTAATGCGCGCCGCGGTCTGCTTTACTTTCGCCTCAAAAGTTGGCATCTCCAGGGCTTCGTCTAGCGGCGTGCGGAACGAGACTGGCAGCCTCTCTAATGCCATCGGCTGCAGCAGGAATTGATCGTCGCTGACGGCGTCGCGGGGTACCAGGGTGTCGTTGAGCTGCACGAAGTCGTGCGGCGACAGCGGCGCGATCAACTTGTCGTCAACTGCCTGCCTGACGTCCTTGATGTTCTGCAGCCACGGCGCGGCTTCGTCGATGAATGGTGGGCGCGGCGTCGGCACTTCGCCAACCATCATCTTGCTGCTCGCCCCTTGCAGGACCAGGTGATAGTCTCCGTCCTTCTCCAGCTTGACCCCAATCACGTCGCATTCGATGCGCCACACCGTGAACTCTACCGGCCCGCGCCGGCGTTCCTGGTAGCTCGGGAAGAGGATGGTCGGCGGACGCATGTCCGCCGGCCGGCCGATTAGGTTGAGCTCCTCGATCGTCGTCTCGACGATGCCTGTGGCGAGCTTCTTGCCGCCGATCACATTCTTTCCGACAAGTGCCACGTCCCGATCGGTGCCGGTCTTGATCGACCAGCGCTCCACGCCAGGCTTGGTGACCATCTTCAATCCGACAACCATGTCCTGGTCGGCCGGCATGGCCTGTTGCCCCTCCGCGGCGCACGCCGCCTTGACGGCGACCGCGACCGCCGTCGGCACCGTAGCGAGTGTGTTGACGTCGCCGAACGGCGCTTTGAGGTCGTCGATCCCTGAAGGTGGCAGCGCCGGCGGCGGCGTGGGTAGGGGCGGCACCGGTGAGATGCCCATGCCTCCTGCGCCATTACGCGCTCGTCCGAATATTACGAAGCGCGGGGTGACATCGCGGTTCGATCCGTTGCCCGGTCCCTTCATCGTGTAACCGGTGGCCGCAAATAGCTTGCCGCCAGGATGCACGGGCCGCACCGCAAGATAGTCACCCCATTCCCCCTTGCCGGTCGAGGGGTCTCCGATCGGGCCTCGGTCGCCATTGGCGACGATCAGGTGTTTTTCGGAACCGGTCAGAATCCAGGCTGACGACGTGGGTGGAGGAGACCATCGAGCGCACGCTGACATTCTTTCGCGTGCCGCGTCAGCACCACAAGCACCTGAAGTCGACCAACATGCTGGAACGCCTCGACGAAGAGATCAGGCGCCGAACCTATGTCGTGCGCATCTTCCCCAACGCCCAAAGCTGCCTGCGCCTGGTCAGGGTGCTGGCCGTCGAAACCAACGAAAACTGGATGGAGGCCAACCGCTACATCAACATGGACGACCTGCGCGAGCACACGAAGCTCGCTCTGCGCCAAGCCGCATGACCAGCCTCATGGCCGCCCCGTTTTGCAGAACTTGACGCACACAACCGGTTACGGTCGGCGCGCCAGCATCCAGGCCAATCGCCTGATCACCTCGCGATCACGCTGCGCTGTCGTCAGAGCGTGTGTTGTCCGCCGTTCGGCGCGTGAATCCGCTTGCCACGCAACTCAGTTCTTTGCGCCGCGAGGGCAAGACCGGGACGTAGAGAGCGCCGCTGTTTAGACAAGGCGGAAGATGTGGACGCCGTCCGTTCGCTGGGGAGCGCATCCAAGCACCGAGGAAGCAGCCGAAAAGGGAAGGGCGCCGATCTGTACACCCCACTGAAGGTGCCGAGGAAATAACTCTGTGGAAAACTTTGTTGTGACAGTCAGATGTCATATCTAATATTTTTGGTTTAATTATCGATAAGCAACTTGCTCGGGTGGTCTCATGAAGCGGTTGCTTGTTGGCGCGGCAGTGCTTGCGGCTTGGGTTGTCGGCGCGGATATTTCTGCGGTATCTTATATTAGCCGAAGTGAAGGCATAGTAGCGTTTGCCCAGCAGGCGCAAGGCTCTTCGATCAATACATCTTCGCCGGCAATTAGCCTTGGCAATGGCGGAGCAGGTTTCAAATCGTCCGCGCCTAACACTTCAGGAACAACGGATCAGCCGCAGGCCGGCGGTTCCGGCACCACGCACGTCACCGGCAGCCCGGATGCGGCGTTCAAGGTCGGCGCCAAGCCGGACGATGCCAAGAATGCTGATGGCTCCAGCGCTACGGATGACAGTAAGGCCGCCGACAGCAAGACGACTGGCGCGAAGACAACCGACAAGACCGCCAAGACCGGCGATACGAAAGCAGCGCCCGAGGAGCCTGCGGCACAGGCGGCGACCGCCGCGACAACCACCACGACCAGCGGCGATCCCGAAGCGATCGGCACGCCGAAGGTGGATCTGCCCAAGGCCGCCGGCAACGGCAATCTCGGCTATTCGATTGCCATCGATGTGCCTGCCTTCCATGGCATCGAGCCGCAGATCGGGCTCAACTACAATTCCTCGCGCAAGACCAAGCTCGGCGGCCTCTATCAGGGCTGGCTTGGTTACGCCTGGGGCCTCGATGGCATTGACGTCATCGAGCGGTCGACGCCCGGCTATGGCATGCCGGCCTATGATGCCAACGACATCTATCTCCTCGACGGCCAGGCGATGGTCGCCTGCGTTGCGGGCATGGTTTCGCCGTCCTGCTCGACCGGCGGCACGCATGCGACCGAGAATGAAAGCTATCGCCGCATTGCGCTGAACAGCACCACCAATGAATGGAAGGTGACCGACAGGGACGGCACCGTCTCGACCTTCCGGTCGGTGGGCGCCGTCGCCAATCTCAATCCGGCGGCCGGCACGCCGGCCTATGATCTCGCTTTCAGCTATCGCTGGCTCTTGACCTCGGTCACCGACACCAACGGCAACACCGTCACCTACAACTACACCTGCCCGGCAAGCCCGACCTGCTATCCGGCGAGCGTCACCTACAACGGCACCAGCATTCAGTTCTATTACGAGACTCGTCCCGACCTGATCCTGATGGGCAATGGCCGCGATATCTCGGTGACCGACAAACGCATCAAGACCATCGGCATCACGGTGTCCGGCGCGGTGCGCGGTGCCTATGCGCTGACCTACGACCAGGCTCCGTTCTCCAACGCCTCGCGGCTGACCCAAGTCACCCTCTACGGCACCGACGCGACAATCGCCGCCGACGGCACGATCACCGGCAGAACGTCGAAGGTCATCGCCCAGATGGCTTATCAGAACGCTGACGGAGTGTATGGCACAGTGGCGGCTTCATTCCAATCTGGGGGCGGGACAGTTTTATCCCGGTCCGCTGAGGATTTGGATTTTGACGGCCGCGACGAAATATTCGGCGAATATACAATTACAACAACTCAACGCAGCGGTGGAAGCAGTGGAGACACAACTACTACGGAAAAACAGTTTGAAAATATTTTCAAGTTCGGCGTTAACGGTGCATCAGCAGGTACCACCTCAACGCAGCTCGAATCTCATGTTGTAGTTCTTCCAGACAGCTACAGAACTGGGATACGCCTGGGGAGATTACTCGCGAATAAGAATACAATGGACTTTGTCGTCACGACAACGCACATGGAGGAGTTCGGTCAAAACGGCAACACTCGGATCGTCACCGTCAATTCGATTCTCACGAGCGATCCGCAGTTGGCTTTGACCAAGGCCAATTGCGCTGCCACTCCGCCAACGGGCTACGAAGCGGTCTGCAACGGTCTTCCTGGACTAATTATCGATGCCAGCGGAACAGGGGTTGATGCCGTGAACGCCAGCAACTCCACTTATGCCGTCAACGGCGTCGGCGATTTCCTCGGCAATGGCAAACAGCAGCCGCTCTACTGGGGTCCCAACGGAACCTCAACGAAGGGTGTGCTGTCGAACGGCAAATGGCAGCCGGGCAGTACGTCGTACGGCATTGCATGCTCCACCGGTGCCTACGATGGGGGGCCAGGCAGTTGCGCGCTGGCCGACATCAATGGCGACGGGGCGACGGACGTCGTCCTCTACAACGGCACCAACGGCAACAGCCAGGTCTGGCTTTCGACCGGGGTTGGTTTCAAGAGCTATACGGTCTCTGCGATGGCAGGCACCTCTGCAGTCGTGCGCGACTTCGATAACAGCGGCAAGGCTTCTGTCATCACTATTGGTGGCACAATAACGAGCCAGTGGGGTAGAACCGGCACGGTGAGAGTGTTCTCGCTGCGCCCCTCATCGGCATCGATGACGCCGGTGCAATTCACTCTGCCGGTTTCGCTGACGGCGGGCACTGTTGTCGGCGACTTCAACGGCGACGGGCTGCCGGACTTCACGAACTACAGCTCGATGTTCATCTCGAACGCCGGGACGGGCAATCCGAACCTGGTGAAGCAGATTGTGACGGAGCTCGGCGGCACGGTTGCGGTCGAGTACACACCGTCGTCGAGATGGACGAACAACTACCTGCCGCAGGTAGTGCATGCGGTGACGAAGTTGTCGCTGAGCGACGGCCGCGGCCAGACGGCGGTGAGCACGTATCAATATGCCGGCGGCAAATACGATCCGGCGGCACGGAAGTTTTTGGGGTTCGCCTCGATCGTG
>NZ_VFTQ01000045.1:0-36808 GCF_006439475.1 Mesorhizobium sp. B2-8-9
GACTTATTCTCACGAAACGTGATCCGCCAAAGTCTCGTTCGAACCAATTACCCCTGGCGGAGTAAGAGGCTCAGCAGGACTCTGCCGCCCACGTTTCTCTTTCTTCAATCTTCAATTGTCAAAGAACAGACATCGCTTCACGCAATGTCGCAGCCCGTCTCGCTTTTCGGCTTCGGGGCCAATCGAGTGTCGCTCACGCGGCTCTCTTGAATTTCAGCAGAGGGCAGACCTAGAAGCAAACTTCTTCGTCGCCAGCGGCGCACCGCCCTCGTTCGTGGGCCGTATATAGTCGGACCTCCCTCGACGCGTCAACACCGATTTCGAACTTTTTTGAATTTTTTGCGACGAATTTTTCGAACCGCTTTTTCGATAGCCGGCTGCCCTTGCGGCAGCCCCCGGGTTATCCGCAACGAGGCCCTATTGCCGCCGCATTAGGGCGTGAAACCGGCCCATATGAGGAAGGCGCGCGCGTACATGCGAGGCGCGCCGACGACGGATGACAGGGCGCCCTGCGCAAGGGACGCATGATTGGGGATATCGGCCCCGGCCTGCCGCTTCGTTGACTTCAACCGCCGTGACAGGCAATTGTCATGGCCACAACGACAACGACAAGCCGTTTCGCCTGGGGAAGAAGCAGCCTTTCTGGATGCAAGACACCGAAGAGGTCATAGCCGAACTCGGCAACGAGCCGCCGCTGATCGCGGACGGCCGCAGCGGTCCGCCCGACCGCCGCGAGGTCTCGGCGCGCTGGCTGTCAGGCACCTTCCTCACCGGCGTGACATCGAGCGTGTTGATGGGCGTGGCGTTGTTCGCCGCCCTTGACGGGCGCCAGCAATTGGCGACCCCGCCGGAAATCGCCGAGCTCATCGGTCTTGCCAGCGGCGGCGATGATTCCGGCGAGCAGGCAAAGACCACACGGCTGGTGGCACCCCGACAGATCGCCCGGGCGAAGGACCGGCGGCGCATGGAAGTGTCGATGGTCACCAAGGTCGGCGACCGTGACGTTATCCACACCATGCCCTTCGTGCAGATCAAGATGGCCCTGGCCGCCGGCCACACCACCAGCCGCCCCTACCCGCCGTTCGACCCGATGCAGGTGTTCGGCGACGACGGCGACGACAACGCGCAACCCGCAACGGCCACCGCGGTCGCCGGACAGATTTACGGCGCCAAGGTCGAAAGCGAGATGAGCCTGAAGACGGTCGATTTCCCGATCGAGACGGCCTCCTTCGACGAAAAAAGCGATCTCTCCGCCGACGAGGTTGAAAAGGTGGTGCGGGACGCCGGCACCGGCTTGAGCGACGGCGCCGTCCAGGTGGCAGCGCTGCACTATATCGATCCGCAGCGGTTCGGCGATGCCTTCGCCGAATCGATGGCCGGCTCCTACGACGTGAAGATCACGCAGGAAAACGTCTCGGTGGCGCCGCGCGCCACGCCGGACGACCAGACGCCTGCCTTCGCCGAGGAAATCATTCCCTTCACCAAGGATACCGATATCGCCGAGGCCTATGCCGATTCGGGCTATACCGGCGACGACGCCACTGGCATGGCGGAGGCGATCGCCAAGCTTTTGAACGCCCCGGCGCTAAAGGCCGGAACGGTGCTGCGCGTTGGCCTCGAGGTGCGCGGCGACATCGCCAAGGTCGTGCGCACCAGCGTCTACGACAAGACCACGCACATCGTCACCATAGCGCTCGATGACCGTGGCCAGTATGTGCCGGCGCAGGAGCCGGAGCCCAATCCCGAGCTTTTGACGGCGTTCGACGATTCGCAGCCCGTCGTGGTGCGTGGCAATCTACCCAATGTCTATGACGGCATCTATCGCACCGCCTATTCCTACGGCATGTCGAAAGCGATGACGCAGAAGCTGATCAAACTGCTCGCTTCCGACGTGGATTTCCAGTCGCGGCTCTCGCCTTCCGACCGCCTCGAAGTGCTGTTCTCCCAACCTGACGGCGACGACCAGGCCTCCGACGGCTCTGAGCTTCTCTACGTCTCGTCGACCTTCGGCGGACAAACACGCAACTTCTATCGCTTCCAGATGCAGGACGGCAGCGTCGACTATTTCGACGAGAACGGCAGCAGCGCCAAGCAGTTCCTGCTACGCAATCCGCTGCCCAATGGGCGCTTCACCTCCGGCTTCGGCGCACGCCGGCATCCGATCCTTGGCTACGTCCGGATGCACACCGGCACCGACTGGGCAGCGCCGATCGGCACGCCGATCATCGCCGCCGGCAACGGCGTGGTCGAGAAGGCCGGCTGGGCCGGCGGCTACGGCAAGCAGATCATCATCCGCCACGCCAATGGTTACGAGACCTCCTACAATCACCAGAGCGCTTTCGCCAAAGGCATCGAGGAAGGCGTTCATGTCCGGCAGGGGCAGGTCATCGGCTATCTCGGCCAGACCGGCCTCTCTACCGGCCCGCACCTTCACTACGAACTGATCGTCAACGGCACCAAGGTCGATTCGATGCGCGTGCGCCTGCCGGTCGGCAAGGTTTTGAAGGGCGACGATCTCGTCGCCTTCAAGAAAGAGCGCGAGCGCATCGACGATCTTCTGAAGCAGGAAGACGGCAATGCGCTGAAGGTTGCCAGCGCCAAGACTGATTCGCAGCTTCCGAACTAATCTTGCTCATCGTTTGTCTTTTGCGGCCAGGGCGATGCCTGTCCGGGAACCGTGAACCAGGCGGTGAGCGAAGACAGCACGCAAAGCAGCGCCGTGATCGCCGCGACCGCGGCGAAAGCCGAATCGCTTGCCGCAATCCTGGCCGCTTCGATATTGGCGGCCAGCCCGGAGGCCGGCGGCTCGCCGAAACCGGGCACCCCGGCGGCATTGCCGGTCATCCGCGCGTAAACCCAGGCCGCCAGCGAGCCCATCGCCGCCACCGCGATCAGGCCGCCGACGCGCGAGACCGCGTTGTTGATGCCGGATGCGGCCCCCGTATCCTTGTCCTCGACGGACGTCATGACCGCGGTCGACAGCGGCGACACGACTTGCGCCATGCCAAGCCCCATCAGTGCCATCAGCGGAAAGGTGCCGATCCAGAAATCGTGGATGCCGAAATGGGTGAGCAAGGCAAGGCCGGCGAAGGCGATGGCGACGACCATGCTGCCGCTGGCGATCGGGAAACGCGGACCGATGCGATCCGACCATTGGCCGACCGGTCCGGACAAAAGCGCGATCGACGCCGACAGCGGCACGAAGATGAAGCCGACCTCGGCCTCGCTCAGCCGCCAGCCGGCGATCAACAGCATCGGCAGGTAGAACAAATTGGCCGACAGCGCGAAATAAAGGAAAAATGTCGCCAGATTGGCGCCGGCAAAGGCCCTGATCCGGAACAGGCCGAGATCGATCATCGGGTCGCGCCGCCTGTGCTCGTAAAAGATGAAGACAACAAGCAGGACCACGCCGGCAACGATCGCCGGGCCCGACATCAACCCTGCGCCTTCGGCATTCATCGCCGTCAACCCGTAGGCGAGCAGGCCGAAAGCAAGCGTCGCCAGCGCCGCGCCGCCAAGGTCGAGGCTGCGTTTTTCGGTTGGCTTGTCGGCCGGCACCTTGGTCAGAAGCAGATAGATCGAGATCAGCCCAAGCGGCAGGTTGATGCCAAAGATCGCGCGCCAGACGCCATTGCCGAATGTCGAGAGCACGAAGCCGCCCAGCACGGGACCGAGCGCCGTGGTCAGCGCCGAAGCGGCGGCCCAGATGCCGATCGCCCGGCCGCGCTCCTTCTTCGGATAGGCTTTGGCGATGATGGCCAGGCTGCCCGGCACCATGATCGCCGCACCAATGCCCTGGATGGCGCGGAAGGCGATCAATATAGCCGGATCGGGCGCCAGCGCGCAGGCGAGCGAAGCCGCGACGAACAGCGCGATCCCGGCCACGAAGGCGCGCCGCAGTCCAAACCGGTCGCCGGCAGCGCCCCCCACCAGGATGAGCGCCGACAGCGTCAACGCATAGGCGTTGGAAATCCACTGCGCTTGCGCCAGGCTGGCGCCGAGATCCGCGCGCAGCGCCGGCATGGCGATCGCCAGGATCGAACCGTCGATGAAGCCGAGCGCAGACGCGAGGATCGCAGCGACCAGCACGAATTTTCGCTGGGTCTGAGGACAAAACGTGCCGTTCGCCCGCGCGGGCGAATGCGAATCGGCAGTGGTTTCATTCGCTGATGACATCGTATCCCTGCTTAGCCCCCTCGCGCGGGCGCAACAACAAGCCAGAGCATCGCTGTTCTTGAAACCAGATGACAGAACATGATGCCGAAAAGTGTGAAGCGGCTTTCGGACGACATCATGTTCCCTCTTTTTGATTCAGGGCCGGATGACGAGGTGGGCTCAATCCTGATGCAAACCGCCACCGGCGTGCTAGGTTCCCCCATCATGCGTGAGAGGGGGAAGCCATGAAGCGTCCGCTCGAACCGTCGGCGGAAGGACGCGGACGCATCGTCGGCGTGACCGACGGCGTTTTCGCCATCGCGCTGACGTTGATCGTGCTGGAGATCAGAGTGCCGTCGCATGAGGCGGTGCATTCGGAAGGCGAATTGCTCGCCGCGATCCTGGCGCTGGCGCCGCGATTCCTGACTTATGCGCTGAGCTTCCTCACGCTCACCATCTTCTGGTTCGGACAGCAGGCACAGCATGGCCTGATTGCGAAATCGGACCGGCGGCTCGCGACGCTCAACCTGTGCTTCCTTGCCTTTATCGCGCTGCTGCCCTTCTCAACCGACCTTCTCGCCGATTTCCTGGCATTCAGGGGCGCGGTACTGGTCTACTGGCTGAACCTGCTGATGCTGGGCGCCACACTGTACGCAAGCTGGTGGTATGCCGACAGGAACGGCATGATCGCCGAGGACGTCGATGCTGAAACGCGACGCACCGTCTACAAGCGGATCGTCAAGGCGCAGATCCTGTGGGCGGTCGGCGCGGCGCTTTGCCTGATCACGCCGCTGCTCAGCATAGGCTTCATCCTGCTGGTGCAGCTCATCTATGCCGCGGCGCCGCGCGCCTTACTGCTGCGTAAACTCATCGGTTGAGGTCCCGCCGACATCCGCGATTGTTGATCCGCCTACGAACTCCACCGTGACGCCCGGCGACACCAGCTTGGCAAGCTCGCGTGCATCCCAGTTGGTCAGGCGCACGCAGCCATGGCTCTCGGTTTTGCCAATCTTAGAAGGATCGGGCGTGCCGTGAATACCGTAGGTCGGCTTGTCGAGTGCGATCCAGACCGAACCGACCGGACCGTTCGGTCCCGGGGGGACGGTCAGGATCTTGTCGTTCTGGCCCTGCTTGAAATTGATGTTCGGATTGTAGGTGTAGTTCGGGTCGAGAGCGATGCGCGAGACGGCATGAATGCCGGTCGGCGACGGCGTGTCGGCCGAGCCGATGGTCGCGGGATAGGCCGCGACCAGCTTGCCGCTCCCATCATAGGCGTAGACTTCCTTCTTGGTCTTGTCGGCGATGATACGCGTTACCGGCGTCGAGACTAGCTTGCCGAAATTGGCGACCTTGATCATCGTGCCCGGGCGATTGAAGTCCACGCCCTTGTTGATCGATCTCAGATAGGTCTCGTCCATATGGAAGCGTTCGGCCAGCGCCTCGGTGACCGAGGTGTAGCACATGCAGTCGAGCTTGGCCTTCTGGCTGTAGTCCTCCGGTATCGAGGCGACGTAAGGGCCGGCCGCGTCTTCCGGTGTGATCGTGTAGGAGGCGAAGGCGTCGCCGCCCGACTGTGCAAGCGCCGCCTGGATGCCGACTGCATCGGTCGACTTCAGATTGGTACCGTTTATTTCGTTGTAGGCGGCAAGCGCCTTGTCGACGTTCGAGCCGAAGCGCCCGTCGATCACGCCCGGCGAGGCGCCGCCGCGATCGAGCAGCACCTGCAGCGCGGCAACGTCCTGGCGCACGCCGAGCGACAGCGACGGATCGACCGTGGCCTTGCCACCAGTGTTCGGCGGCAGCGACGGCTCGGCGTCCGGATTGGTTTGAAGCACTTCGCCCTGGCCCGGCTGCTCCGGGTCGATCGACGCTTCGTTCAGCGGCTGGCGCTTGATGGTGTCGGATTTCGGCGCCTCCGGATAAGTGGTGGCATAGCCTTCATCGTTGTTGGGCGCCGGCGGATAGGCATCGACGGAATTGTCGTCGTACTCATCGACCGGCGGCGGGATGACACGGCCGTTCTCTTCCAATTGCCGACGACGGAAGCGAGCCATGTCATCGGGATTGTCGAGATAATAGCGGTCGTCGTCTTCGGCCGGCGCGCGGCCGAGTTCCTGCATGCGCATCTGCCGGCGAAGCGCGCGGCGGTCGAGCCTGCTGCCCGGCGGCTGGATGGCGATGACCTTGCCGGTGTCGGCATCGACCAGCACCCGGTTACCCCTGGCGTCGTAGTAGATATCGATATTGCCGTCCTGGGCCAGCATCAGCGCGCCGCGCTCAGCCGGGCGCGCAGGCCGCGCACCATCCGCGCTCGGCATGGCGAACGCACTGGAAGACACCAGCCCGGCCGCGAGTGCCGAAAGGGAAAAGATCAAGCGCAGCATGGGGGTCAAGCTCTCCGGTCAACTCGGGCTTCTGGCGGGCGAACCTTCGTCAGCAAACCAGCTAGCCAAATTAAGATTCCAACATGAACCGGGCATGAAGATGGCGGGTTTCCGGTACCTTGAGGAATATGAGCTCATGCATGTTGCCCAAAAATGCGCAGCGGTTCTGGGGGCCGACATGCGAAACAACAGCTAAAGCGCATCGACCACATCCGTTTCGGCGCGACGCGCCTTAACCTGCGGCAAGCCCCAATTCCTTGCGTGCCTGTCTGGTCAGCTTGAGGACGACCAGGCGATGGCTCTCGCGCAGATAGTCCTCGAGCGCCGCATCATCCATGCTTTGGCTTGTCTGACGCTGGATCCATTTCATGCCGCGCGAGGCGAGATAGGGCGCCGGCCGGCAGCCCGGCTGATCCTTCAGCACGTCATACGCCATCTCGGAACATTTGAAGGTGACGAAGAGCTCGCCGCCCTCGTTCCAGCCGCCGATGGCGAACACCTTGCCGCCGACCTTCCAGACATGGGCGCCGCCCCACTGAACGACATGCGTCGTGGCGGGCAATGAAGCGCAGAAGCCATTGTAATCGTCGAGCTTCATCAAGTCCTTCGCGGTCATCCGAATCGGCAGCCGATTATGCGCAATCACTGCGAATAACAAAGCGCGCCGCACCATACGATGCGACGCGCTTCGCGTTCATTCAAGCTCGCCCGAAATCAGGCGGCGGCTTCCGTCGCCACCACGGTCGGCTTCGAGCGGAAGTTCAACCGGTCGGAGCCGGCGGTGACCTTGACTGTCGAACCGTCGAGAATCTCGCCGAGCAGGATCTTCTCCGCCAGCGGATCCTGCAGCTCCTTCTGCATCACCCGCTTCAGCGGTCTGGCGCCATAGGCCGGATCGTAGCCCTTCGACGCCAGCCACTCGATGGCGTCGTGATCCAGCGACAGCGCGATCTTGCGGTCGGTAAGCAGGTTCTCCAGCCGCTTGAGCTGGATCTCGACAATGCGGTCCATATCCAGCCGGCGCAGCCGGTGGAACAGGATCACCTCGTCGACGCGGTTGAGGAACTCCGGCCGGAACGAGGCCTTCACCACGCTCATCACCTCGTCGCGCACGGCGTCGACATCCTGGTCGTCGCTGAGATTGACCAGATACTCGGCGCCAAGATTGGACGTCATGATGATCAGCGTGTTGCGGAAGTCGACCGTGCGGCCCTGGCCGTCGGTCAGCCTTCCGTCGTCGAGCACCTGCAGGAGCACGTTGAACACGTCCGGATGCGCCTTCTCGATCTCATCGAACAGCACGACCTGATAGGGCCGGCGCCGCACCGCTTCGGTCAGCGCGCCGCCCTCCTCATAACCGACATAGCCGGGAGGCGCGCCGATCAGCCGGGCGACGGAGTGCTTCTCCATGAACTCCGACATGTCGATGCGCACCAGCGCCGTCTCGTCGTCGAACAGGAAGCTGGCCAGCGCCTTGGTGAGCTCGGTCTTGCCGACGCCGGTCGGTCCGAGGAACATGAACGAGCCGATCGGCCGGTTCGGATCCTGCAGCCCGGCGCGGGCGCGGCGCACGGCCTTGGATACCGCCTGCACGGCTTCGCCCTGGCCGACGACGCGCTTGCCGATCTCGTCTTCCATGCGCAAGAGCTTCTCGCGCTGCCCCTCCAGCATCTTGTCGACCGGAATGCCGGTCCAGCGCGACACGACATGCGCGACGTGGTCGGGCGTGACCACCTCTTCCACCATGCCGGTCTTGCCGTCCTGCGCCTCGGCTTCCTTGAGCTTCTTCTCGAGCTCCGGGATCTTGCCATAGGCAAGCTCGCCGGCGCGCTGGAACTCGCCCTTGCGCTGCGCGATCGCCAGTTCGTTGCGCGTCTCGTCGAGCTGTTTCTTCAGGTCGGCGGCAAGGCCAAGCTTCTGCTTTTCGGCCTGCCACTTGGTGGTCAGCTCGCTCGATTCCTCCTCGAGATCGGCGAGTTCCTTCTCCAGCCGGGCAAGCCGGTCCTTCGAGGCCTCGTCCTTCTCGACCTTCAGCGCCTCGCGTTCGATCTTGAGCTGCATGATGCGGCGGTCGATCTCGTCCAGCGCCTCGGGCTTGGAATCGACCTGCATGCGCAGCCTGGACGCCGCCTCGTCTATCAGGTCGATCGCCTTGTCGGGAAGGAAGCGGTCGGCGATGTAGCGGTTGGAAAGCGCGGCCGCCGATACAAGTGCGGAATCGGAGATGCGCACCTTGTGGTGCTGCTCGTACTTCTCCTTCAGGCCGCGCAGGATCGAAACCGTGTCTTCCACCGTCGGCTCGTCGACGAAGACGGGCTGGAAACGGCGGGCAAGCGCGGCATCCTTTTCGACATGCTTGCGGTATTCGTCGAGTGTGGTCGCGCCGACGCAGTGCAATTCGCCGCGCGCCAGCGCGGGCTTCAACAGGTTCGAGGCGTCCATCGCGCCGTCCGCCTTGCCGGCGCCGACCAGCGTGTGCATCTCGTCGATGAACAGGATGATGTTGCCGCTGGCCGAGGTTACCTCGTTGAGCACGGCCTTCAGCCGCTCCTCGAACTCGCCGCGATATTTGGCGCCGGCAATCAGCGCGCCCATGTCGAGCGCCATCAATTGCTTGTCCTTCAGCGATTCCGGCACGTCGCCATTGACGATGCGCAGCGCCAGGCCCTCGGCAATCGCCGTCTTGCCGACGCCCGGCTCGCCGATCAGCACGGGATTGTTCTTGGTGCGCCGCGACAGCACCTGGATGGTGCGGCGGATCTCGTCGTCGCGGCCGATGACCGGATCGAGCTTGCCGGCGCGGGCGTCGGCGGTGAGGTCGCGCGCGTATTTCTTCAGCGCGTCATAGCCCTGCTCGGCGCTGGCCGAATCGGCGGTGCGGCCCTTGCGGATGTCGTTGATCGCCTGGTTGAGCGCCTGCGCGGTGACGCCCGCCTTGGACAGGATGTCGGCGGTCTTGGCCGACTTCTCCATGACAAGCGCCTGCAGCAGCCGCTCGACGGTGACGAAGCTGTCGCCGGCCTTCTTGGCCAGGTCCTCGGCGGTTGAGAACACCTTGGCCAGCGGCTGGGCGAGGTAAAGCTGGCCGTTGCCACCTTCGACCTTGGGCATCGCCTCGAGCGCCGTCTCGACGCCGAGCTTGACGTCGCGGACATTGCCGCCGGCGCGCTCGATCAAGGATGCGGCGAGGCCCTCGTCATCGTCGACGAGCACCTTCAGTATATGTTCGGGCGTAAATTGCTGGTGGTTGCGCGAGAGCGCCATGGTCTGCGCGGACTGGATGAAGCCGCGCACGCGCTCCGAGTATTTTTCAAGATTCATTCGCTGTCTCCTTCCATCACCGGCCCACTTTGCGGCACCGGATCAGATTGCGGTGACGGACCCGCTCAAAAGAGCCGAGCCCTGTTCAGCCGAGATATGGTGTATGGGCCACGGTCCCTCAAGACGCCTTGATGTCGATCAATGCAGAATATCGCAGGCGCGCACATACAAAAACGGCGGAGATTTCTCTCCGCCGTCAGCGACGCTTGAAATGGCGTCTGGATCAGTTGTTTGCGTCGGCAGCTACAGGCTCGCCGGGGGCTTCGTTGACAACAGGTGCCGGCTCGCTGGCGGCAGGCTCCCTCGCCTGGTTCGCCTCTTCGGCCGGCTTGGCGCCGACCTCGTCGCTATTGTTCACCGCGTTGCGCGTTTCGCCTGAACTTTCGGGACCGGAACCTTCGGGGCTCGAGCCCTCCGGCTGGTCGCCCCGCCCGCCACCGGCCTGGTCGGCATAGCTGCCGCGGGGACGCCGCGGACGCCGCGGACGGCGGCCGCCATTGTCCTGGGCGGCTTCGTTGAGCTCGGCCTGTGCGGCAAGGGCGGCCGGCGAGAAACTGTCGAACTGCGGCGCCTGCACGGCCTGTGAACCAGCCTCGCCGGTCGCCTCGGGCTGCGCCTGTCCCTCATTGCGGCGGTTCTGGTCGAACTGCTGGCCGCCCTGCTCGCCGCGCTGGGCGTTTTCGCCACGCTGACCGTTCTGGCCATACTGGCCGCCGCCGTTGCGGCGGTCACGATGCCGGTCGCGGCCATTGTTGTCGCGCTGATTGTTGTCGCGACGGCTGTTGTTGTCGCGGCCGTTTTCCTGGTTGTAGGCGAGTTCCGCCGGCGTGCCTTCGATCACTGGCTGCGGGCCGGAGCCGCTCGCCGTGCCCGGCGCATCGGCGCCGTTGCCGCTGTTGTTGCCGATATTGTCGAACTCCTCGCGATCCTCGTCCATATCGTCGTCGAAGTCGTCGCGGTTCTGCTGAGTGTTCTGGATCGGCATCTGCGCCTGCGCGGCGGCAATGATGCGATTGTAATGCTCGGCGTGCTGGAGGTAGTTCTCCGCCATAACCCGGTCGCCGGAGCTTTGCGCGTCACGGGCGAGTGTGGCGTATTTTTCGGCGATCTGCTGAGCCGATCCGCGGATCTTCACGTCCGGGCCGTTGCTCTCGTAGTTGCGGGTCAGGGGATTGGGCCCCTTGCGGTTGTTGTTGTTGCCACCGCCGCCATTGTTGTTGCGACCGCGCATGCGCCTGTTCTGCTGTTGTGGCCTCATTAGACTCTCTTCATAGTGAATTTTCGAAAAACTCTTCACGAACGGTGGCGCTCATGCAGCCAGCCGTTTCGTCTCTTCACCGGCGTTCGCCCGCATCAATTGCGTTGGCGCCACGTGCCATCCTGTCCCGGTTACATCATTTGCCGGATGATTCCCGCACGAAGCTTGGGCGTCGTTTGCGCAAGAAGGCAGCTATTTCCAAGGAAAACCGAATCGCTGGGAGCACTGCCTGCTTCGTCTCATCCGGTTGAGCCGGACCCTAACTGCATTCCCGGGTATTGCCAAGCGGTTTTTTCGCACTGCATCAGGGCTTTCAACGCTCGAACACTAGAACTCTGTCATTGCCGCCGAGATCGCGATGTGACCCGGTTAACACATAGCCGGCTGCCGCGAATATCCCGGTGACCTCGTTTTTCTGCGTATGGCCGATCTCGACCGCTACCTTGCCTTGCGCTTGCAGAAATTCCGCCGCTTCAGCGGCAATGACCCGATAGGGGTCCAAACCGTCCGCACCGCCGTCCAGGGCCCGGTGCGGGTCGAAATCGCGGACCTCGTCCTGCAGATTTCCGATGTCTCGACTGGGTATATAGGGAGGGTTCGAGGCAATTACATGGTAGTGGCCCGAAACTTTTTCGAACCAGTTGGAATGCAAGGCTTTGAAGCGTTCGCCGAGCCCCAGGTCTCGGGCGTTTCCGGCCGCAACCGCCAATGCGTCGAGCGAAATGTCGACGCCCGTCGCGGTGGCCGCCGGAACGGCGCTGAGCAGCGCCAGCGCGATGGCGCCGGTGCCCGTGCCGAGATCGAGAATGCGGAATTCGCCAAGCCTTTCGGCCGTTGCCCGCGCAAAGGGCAGGACGGCGTCGACCAGCGTCTCGGTATCCGGCCGGGGCTCCAGCGTCTCCGGCGAAAGCGACAGGCGCAAACCGTAGAATTCGCGGTAGCCGAGGATGCGGTGCACCGGCTCGCCTGCGACGCGACGCCTCAGGGCCGCTTCGATGGCCGAAAGCGCCGCCGAACCAACCTCTTGTCCCGGTTCGGCGATGGCCTGGGTACGGGTCGTGCCCGAGAAATGCTCGACGATCAGCCGCGAATCGAGCGCCGGATCGTCGATGCCGGCTATAGCCAGACGCTCGCGCGCTGCCCTGAGCAGCGGCCCGAGCGCGGCGGGCAGTCGATCAGCCATCGAGGCTCATATCGGCAAGCAGCTTCGACTGATGATCGGCGATCAGCGCGCCGACGATCTCGTCCAACTCGCCCATGATCACCCGGTCGAGTTTGTAGAGCGTCAGATTGATGCGGTGGTCGGTGACACGGCCTTGCGGGAAATTGTAGGTGCGGATGCGCTCCGAGCGGTCGCCGGAGCCGACCTGCGATTTTCGCGATGACGAGCGCTCCTCATCCGCGCGGCTGCGCTCGAGATCGTAGAGTCTGGCCCTCAGGATCTGCATGGCGCGCGCCCGGTTCTGGTGCTGCGACTTTTCCGCCTGCACCACCATGATGCCGGTCGGCAAATGGGTGATGCGAACCGCCGAATCGGTGGTGTTGACGTGCTGGCCGCCCGAGCCGGAGGCCCGCATCGTGTCGATGCGGATGTCCTCCGCCCGGATTTCGATATCGACCTCCTCGGCCTCGGGCAGCACGGCGACGGTCGCGGCCGAGGTGTGGATGCGCCCGCCGGCCTCGGTTTCCGGCACGCGCTGCACGCGGTGCACGCCGGATTCGAACTTCAGATGCGCGAACACGCCCTTGCCCGATACCGCGGCGATGATTTCCTTGTAGCCGCCGACCTCGCCCTCGCTCGCCGATACCACCTCGAAGCGCCAGCCGCGCGAGGCGGCATAGCGCTCATACATGCGAAAGAGATCGCCTGCGAACAACGCCGCCTCGTCGCCGCCTGTGCCGGCGCGGATTTCGAGGATGGCGTTCCTCTCGTCGGCCGCATCCTTGGGCAGCAGCAGGATTTGGATGTCCTTCTGCAGCGCCTCGATACGGCTCTCGACCTCCGGCAGGTCGGCCTCGGCCAGCGCGCGCATCTCGGCATCGGTCGCTTTGTCGGCAAGCATCGCCTCGAGGTCCGCCTGCTCCTGCTCGGCGGCGCGCAGCGCCCGGATCTTGCCCACCATGTCCTGGATGTCGGCATATTCCGAAGCCATCTTCACATAGGCGTCGGCGGCGGGTCCGGCCGCCATCTGCGCCTCGAGCATGTCGAAACGCTTGACGACTTGATCCATACGGTCGCGGGGCAGGTTGATCATGATCTTCGAACTTCGATGGAATTCACGTCAGGGCGAGCCGAAAATGGGGAATTTCGAGAACCGGAGCGGAATGTACATTTAGGTACATGGGCACCGGAAGCGCAGAAAATCGCCATTTGCAGACCGCCCTCACGTGAATTCTAGAGCGGAATCGAGCGATCGTCTGCAAAGGCCTGTAGCAAGGCTCGCATCGGCAATTTCTGGCTGGGCGCCATTAGATTGTCGTCGAAAAAGGCCTTCAGTTCCTGCAGCGGCAGCTCGGTGAGCATCGCCTTGACCGGGCCGATCGATGCCGGCGACATGGAGATCGAGCGGAAGCCGAGACCGATCAGCGCCATGGCCGAGATCGGCTTGCCGGCCAGCTCGCCGCAGAGCGTCACCGGGGTGTCGTTGCGCACGCCGGCATCGGCAATCGTCTTCAGCACCCGCAGAAACGGCGTCGACAGGTTGTCGAAGCGGTCGGCGAGTTGGGTGTTGCCGCGATCGACGGCCATGACGAACTGGAAGAGGTCGTTGGAGCCGACCGAAACGAAATCCACCGCCTTCATCAATTCGTCGAGCTGGAACAGCAGCGACGGCACTTCCAGCATCGCGCCGAGCTTGAGGCTGGTGGGCAGGTGATGCGCGAAGCGCGACAAATGCCGGACCTCGCGGTCGATGATCTCGCGCGCCTGCGCGATTTCCGACAGCTCGGTCACCATCGGCAGCATCAGCTTCAGCTCGCGGCCGCCGCTGGCCTTAAGCAGCGCCCGTATCTGAGTCCTGAGCAGGCCGGGACGGTCGAGGGTGAGCCGGATCGCCCGCCAGCCCAGCGCCGGGTTCTCTTCCTGCACCGCGCCCTTGAAATAGGGCAGCACCTTGTCGCCGCCGATGTCTATGGTGCGGAAGGTGACCGGCTTGCCGCGCGCCGCCTCGAGCACGTCGCGGTAAAGCCGTTCCTGCGCCTCGGCGCGGGGGAAGGTCGAGGCAACCATGAACTGCAATTCGGTGCGGAACAGGCCGATGCCGGCGGCGCCCGATTCGGTCAGCTGCGGCAGGTCGACCGCCAGGCCCGCATTCATCAGCAGATCGACCGGAACCCCGTCCTTGGTCAGCGACGGCTTCTTGCGCAGCTCGCGATAGACTTCCTGTCGCCGCGCCCTGAAGCGGACTTTTTCGGCATAGGCGGCTTCCAGGTCGGATTGCGGCCTGAGATGGATGGTGCCTTCCTCGCCGTCGACGATGATGGCGTCGCCGTTTTCCGCCATGGAAACGGCGCCCTTCATTTGTCCGGCGACGGGAATGCCCATGGCGCGCGCGACGATCACGACATGGCTGGTGGCGGCGCCGTCCTCCAGCACCAGGCCGCGCAGCTTGTCGCGCGGATAATCGAGCAGCTCGGCCGCGCCCATCGAGCGGGCGACGATGATGGCGTCCTTGGGCAGCGAGGCCGCGACATCTTCCGGACCGCGTCCCATCAGCTGGCGCAGCAACCGGTTTGCGAGGTCGTCGAAATCGCTCATCCGCTCGCGCAGATAAGGGTCGGTCATGTGCAGCATGCGCGCGCGCATGTCGCTCTGCACCTTTTCGACGGCGGCTTCCGCCGTCAGGCCGTTTCGGATCGCCTCTTCCAGCCGCCGCACCCAACCGCTGTCGTTGGCGAACATGCGATAGGCCTCAAGCACCTCGCGGTGCTCGCCCTCGAACGCGACCTCGCGCCGCTCCAGCATGTCGTCGATGGAGAGCCGGAGCGAGCCGAGTGAGGACTGCAGCCGGCGCACCTCCTCCTCGCTGTCCTCGTTGAAGAGGTTGGTGACGACGATGCGCGGCTCGTGCAGCACGACATGGCCGAGCCCGACGCCCTCATTGAAGGAAAGGCCGGTGAAGCTCACCGGGCGGCGCAGGTCGAGTTCCAGCCCCGGCTTGGTCAGGCGGGCGAGATCGCCGGTGGCGATCATCTCGGCGATCACCATCGCCGTCGTTTCCAGCGCCTCGACCTCGTCGTCGCGGTAATGGCGCATGGTCTTGTTCTGCACCACCAGCACGCCTAGCGTGCGCCCTGCCCGCAGCACCGGTACGCCGAGGAAGGAGTTGTATATCTCTTCGCCCGTCTCCGGCAGGTAGGCGAAAGCCGGATGCTCCTGCGCATTGGATAGATTGAGCGGTCGCGCGCTGGCGGCGATCGTGCCGACCAGGCCCTGCCCGAGCCGCAGCTGCGCCAGGTGGACGGCGTTGGGGTTCAAACCTTCGGTGGCGTAGAGCTCGAGCACCGAATCCGCGCGCAGCACGTAGAGCGAGCAGACTTCGGCGACCATGTTGGAGGCGATGTCGCGCACGATGCGGTCGAGCCGCTCCTGCGGCTCCAGCGGCTCCTGCATGAGCTCGCGAAGCCGTTTGAGCAGAACGCGCGGGCCACTGGCCGTATCACGCATCGCGGCTTGTTCTCCAATGGGCATTTCGCCCGCCGCAGTTTCTCCCGCGGCCGGCGTTCACGCAACAACTGACTCAGTTCTTGCTATTGCTTATCGAGCCCGTAGACGGAATGCAAAGTACGAACTGCAAGTTCCGTATAGGGACCGTCGATCAGTATCGAGATTTTGATCTCGGAAGTGGTGATGGCGCGGATGTTGATCGCCTTGTCGGCCAGCGCCTTGAAGGCGGTGGCGGCGACGCCGGCGTGGCTGCGCATGCCGATGCCGATGACCGAGACCTTCGACATGCCGGCTTCCGACTGGACGACGTCGTAGCCGACATCGGGTTTCAGCCTCTCCAGCACGGCAAGCGCCTTGTCGACATCGCCGGACGGCACGGTGAAGGTCATATCGGTGAACTTGCCGTCCTCGGAGATGTTCTGGACGATCATGTCGACATTGATGTTGGCTTCGGCCAGCGGGCCGAAGATGCCGGCGGCAACGCCTGGACGGTCGCCGACGCGGCGCAGCGAGATCTGCGCTTCGTCCTTGGCGTAGGCAATTCCGGTGACGACCTGCTGTTCCACGATCTCTTCCTCGTCGCAAATAAGCGTTCCGGGCGGATTGAGCAAATCCCCCATTCCGGGCGCGTCGGGATCGTCGAAGGACGACCGCACGAAGGTACGCACCCTGTGTACCATGGCAAGCTCGACCGAGCGCACTTGCAGCACCTTGGCGCCGAGCGAAGCCATTTCGAGCATTTCCTCGAACGAAATCTTGGCCAGCCGACGGGCTTTCGGCTCGATACGAGGGTCGGTCGTGTAGACGCCGTCGACATCGGTATAGATGTCGCAACGGTCGGCCTTGACCGCCGCCGCGATCGCCACGGCGCTGGTGTCGGAGCCGCCGCGGCCGAGCGTCGATATGCGGTTGTCCGGGCCGATGCCCTGGAAACCAGCGATGACCGCCACCTGGCCCTCGCCGAAGCGCTTGATCAGGAAGGCGCCGTCGATATCAAGGATGCGTGCTGCGCCATGCGCGTTGTCGGTCTTGATCGGGATCTGCCAGCCCTGCCAGGACCGTGCATGGATGCCCATGTTCTGCAGCGTGATCGCCAGGAGACCGGCCGTGACCTGCTCGCCCGACGCGACAACGGCGTCATATTCGCGCGCGTCGTGCATGGGCGAGGCTTCGCGGGTCCAGCCGACCAGCTCGTTGGTCTTGCCGGCCATCGCCGAGACCACCACGGCAACCTCGTGGCCGGCATCGACCTCGCGTTTGACATGGCGCGCCACGTTGCGGATGCGGGCGATGTCGGCGACCGAGGTTCCGCCGAATTTCATCACGATACGCGCCATGGAAGCGAAATGCCTTTGACTGAAGCCGGCTCGAGCCCGGAACGAGAGGAAACGCCGGGTAAGCCCGGCGCCGGAATGCGCGGCCTCCTTAGCCAAAACAGCAACGCTTCGCAAGCGAGCGCGGCCAAGAGCGGCCCGGCACCGTCTATCCTGACAGAATCTTGTCGCCGATCATGCCATAAGACTGGCGAAACGGCGCGCTGGAGAGTCTCATGACCGAAACCCTGGAAATCGTCACCTTCCGCCTCAAGCCCGGCGCCGAAGCCGGCTTTGTCGCCAGCAACGGCGTCATCACTGACTGGCTCGCCCGGCAGCCAGGCTTCCTCAGCCGGCATCTCGGCCGGCGCGAGGACGGAAGCTGGGTGGATGTGGTGCGCTGGCAGAGCATGGAACAGGCCCAGGCGGCGGCCGACCGCATCATGGCCGAGATCGGCGGCAGCGAAGCCGTGCAGGCGATCGAGCCGACCAGCGTCGCCATGAACCACGCAACGATCGCGCTGTCGCGTTGATCACGACATTGCCGGTCGCGCGCTCGCGGCTCAGGTAGCGCTTCGCCACAGACCGGGATAGTCGAGAACGAAACCGGCCGGCGAGACCGTCAGGACAGCATCGTAGCCGTACACGGGTGCGGCATAAGCATAGCGGCTGTCGTCGAGCCGCCGGTAGGTCTGTTCGAGACGCGAGAGCCTGAGTTCAGGAAAGGCCAGATAAGCGGCCGGCGCCGGCGCCGCCATGCCGTCGCCAAGCTCGAGCCGACGGATCGCCAGAAGATTGGTGGCGGGCGTGAAGCCGAGATCGACGTCGACGAGGCCGGCAACCTCCGCCTGGCTTGCGCCGTTCAGCAGCCACTGGCCGTCGGCAAGACGTTCAATCTGATAATGCATCTCCCGCATCCCGCAAAAGCCGTCGACCCGCGCCCTGCGGGTACGCCAGCTCAGGTCGCAATCCACCTCATAGGCAAGGCCGCACGGACCGGCGTCGTGGGCGAAAAGCGCATGGCCCTTGAGAGTCCGGCTGTCATCCGTCTCGCCAAGCAGGCAAGCGTCGTGCCCCTCCAGGTTGAGCCGTTGCCAAAGGATCGAAGCCAGAATTCGCATTTTCGCACAGCTCCCGTCTCGGTCTCGCTCCCTGTTCATGACAGCTTTTCGTTCGCCCATCCGATTTGTTTCGGCAGCGCGGCAACCAAGCTGTCAGGTGCTGACAGAACGCGGCCTGATCCATCGACATGGTTGGACCTGCCGGCGGTCTGACGTCAGCAGCAAAAAACCCGCCTTGACATTCCCTCCCCCGCGCCCGACTTCCTAGCGTTCCCCGACTTCTTGGCGTTCGAGGAGACCCGCCTATGCCAGAGCCCCGCCGATCGACCATCGATGCCGGAGAAGTGGAACGCTTCTCCGCCCTTGCCGCCGAATGGTGGAACCCGAATGGCAAGTTCCGTCCGCTGCACAAGTTCAATCCGGTGCGGCTTGCCTATATCCGCGATCAGGTTGCGGCCCGTTTCGGCCGCGATCCGCGCGCGGCGCGGCCTTTCGATGGCCTGCGCTTCCTCGATATCGGCTGCGGCGGCGGTTTGCTGTGCGAGCCGATGGCCAGGCTTGGCGCCGAAGTGGTCGGCGCCGATGCTTCCGCGACCAACATCGAAGTGGCGAAGCTGCACGCGGCGGAGGCCGGCGTCAGCGTCGACTACCGCGCCACCACGGCCGAGGCGCTGGCCGATGCCGGCGAGACCTTCGATGTCATCCTGAACATGGAAGTGGTCGAGCATGTCGCCGATGTCGACCTGTTCGTGGCCAAATGCGGCCAGATGGTCCGCCCCGGCGGCATCATGTTCGTCGCCACCATCAACCGCACGCTGAAAGCGCTCGGCCTTGCCATCATCGGCGCCGAATATCTGCTGCGCTGGCTGCCGCGCGGCACGCATCAGTTCGGCAAGCTGGTCCGTCCGGAGGAGCTTGCGAAGGCGCTGGGCGCTGCCGGGCTCACGGTGATCGACCGCACCGGCGTCATCTACCATCCGCTGGCCGACCGCTGGCAGAAATCCAGGGACATGGACGTCAATTACATGGTGTTGGCGGAGAAAGCTTCGGTCTGATCGGCGGCAAGCCGGACCGCCCGCCTCACGCCTCCAGTGGCCGGCGGCAACGAGAACTAGAGCGTTTCACCGTTTCACGGACAAGGCGAACCGCTCTATCTCTTTGTTTTGACGCAATTCCGGACGGAAAACCGCTCACACTTTTTCTGGAATTGCTCTAGCTGCGGGACGCCGCCGGCTCGACCCGGACCGGCGCCGGCGCGCCGGTCTGGCTTTGCGCGTTGGTCGTGATGAAGACGCCGGCGGTGATGATGGCGGCGCCCAGCCAGGTCAGAAGCTGGTAGTGCTCGCCGAGGAAGATCGTGCCGGCGAACAGGCCGACGGCCGCCGCCACATAGCCGATCTGGCTGAGATAGACCGGCCCGCCGACCGCCTGCAGGCGAAAGAAGAAGGCGAACATCGCCGAGGCCGACGCTACCTGGCCGACGACCACGAGCGGCACGCCGCCGAGCGGAATGAAGGCACGCGTGCCCAGAAGCGTAAAAATGCCGATGAGGAGGAGCGTGGCCGAGGCCAGATGGCTGCCGACCGCAAGCTCGATCGGGCCGGTGCCTTGCGGCCAGTCGACGGTGCGGTAGATGTTGCCGGCGGCAAGGCTGACCGGGATGAGCAGCCCGATCGCCACCCAGAAATAGTCGGCCGGCTGCCCTGCCTCGCCGCGCGTCAGCGCGACCATCACCGCGCCGACAAAGCCGACGGCGATGCCGATGACCCCGAGCAGATTGGGGCGCCTGACACCGAGCACGATCGAGAACACCAGCGTGATCACCGGCGACAGGGTGAACATGATGCCGGTGTAGCCGGCGCCGAGATGCGGGATGGCCGAGAACATCAAAAGATTGGGAATGGCGTAGGAAATCGCGGCGGTGACGAAGAAATAGCGCAGCTTGTGCGGCGTCAGCCGGATGCGCTCGCCGCCCAGCAGAAGCGCCAGAAACAGCACGCCGCCTGCGCCCAGCGAGATGACGAAGGCCCAGGCCATGGCCGGCACCCCGGCAGCGGTGGCGAGCTTGCCGAACGGCAGCGTCATGCCCAGCAGGCTGCCCGTCACGACCAGAAGCCAAATCGCTGAATCCCAGAGAAGTCTCATTGGTTCGTCCTGTCCCTGCGAGACCGCTTGGCGGCCAGTTCCTGTTGCAGTAAGATAATACAAAGATTCTTTATGTCAAGATACTTTATGGTGAGCAACATGGATCGAGCAGACAAAGCCATGGAGCAGTGGCGACGGGAGCGACCGGACCTCGACGTGTCGCCGATGGGCGTCATCGGGCGGCTGAACGAGGTCTCGGCGCTCATCGCGCGCGACCGCCTGGCGCCGGTCTTCGTCCGCTTCGGGCTGCAGTCCGGCGAATTCGATGTGCTGGCGACATTGCGCCGTTCCGGCGCGCCCTATGCGCTGACGCCGACCGAGCTTTACGAGGCGACGATGGTGACGTCGGGTGCCATGACCGCGCGCCTCGACCGGCTGGAGAAGGCCGGCCTTATCCAGCGCGCGCCGCATCCCAACGATCGGCGCGGTGTGGTGGTGCAATTGACCGGGAAAGGCCTCGAGCTCATCAACGAAGCGCTTGCCGCCCACGTCGCCAACGAGCACGAAATCCTCGCCGGCCTGACACGCGAGGATCGGGAAATGCTGGCGAAACTGCTGGAAAAACTGATCGGAAGCTTGGGCCAAACCTCTGCCTAGCGTATGCCTCCTGCTTTCCACCTTCGTGAACTTGCGCCAAGGTGTATTGAGATTCAGGTCAGGCCGAGCCGAGAATGGTGGCTTACGAGAACCGGAGCGGAGCGTACTTAAAGTACGTGAGCACCGGAAGCGCAGGAAGCCGCCATTCGCAGGCCGGCATCACCTGAATATCGACACACCTCAGTTCCGGTCGTCCGGAAAGCTCGGAATCGGCATGAACTCGACGCCGTCCTCGACGAGGCTTTGCGCCTCTTCCGGCGTCGCTTCGCCGTAGATGCCACGTGGATCGGTCTCGCCAAAATGGATCTTGCGCGCTTCCTCGGCGAATTTGTCGCCGACATAGTCGGCATTTTCGCGTACCTTCTCGGCCAGTGCCTTGAGCTGCGCCAGCGCCTGCTTCTGCGCCTCGCCGATGGCCAAAGCGACCTTCTCTCGGCTGCGGGACGTTGAGACGGCCGGCGCCATCAACGCCTTCTCTATCCTGTGCGAGCCGCAGCGCGGGCAATCGACGAAACCGCGCTTCTTCTGGGTGTCGAAGTCGTCATTGCTGCGGAACCAGGCTTCGAATTCGTGCTCGTGTTCGCAGATCAGGGAAAAACGGATCAAGAGGCGGCACCCCTGAAACGCGGCGCTTCGCTTGTCGCGGCATTGACGGTGAAATCCCTCGCGTTCTTCAAATTGGGGATCTTGCGGCGCGCGGCAAGCGACTGCGCCGGATCGATCTCGGCGACGATCACCCCGGGTTCGTCATGCGCGGCCTCGGCGACGACGCGCCCCCACGGATCGACGATCAGCGAATGGCCATAAGTTTCGCGCCCGTCCTCATGCAGGCCGCCCTGCGCGGCGGCGATGACATAGGCGCCGTTCTCGATGGCGCGGGCGCGCAACAGCACGTGCCAATGCGCCTCTCCGGTCTGGCGCGTGAAAGCGGCCGGCACCGTCAGCACCTCGGCCCCGGCCATCGCCTCGGAGCGAAACAGCTGCGGAAAGCGCAGGTCGTAGCACACGGCAAAGCCGAGCCTCGTCCCCTCGATATCGGTCACGACCGCTTCCGTTCCCGGCTCGTAGGAGGCGGATTCACGCCAGCTTTCGCCATTGTCGAGGTCGACATCGAACATATGGATCTTGTCGTAACCGGCAATAAGGGCGCCGTCGGGCGAGAACAGGAACGCGCGGTTGGCGAGCTTGCCGTCGGCGCGCAGAATCGCCGTCGAGCCGACATGCAGAAAAATGCCGAGCTCCTTCGCCAGCCTGCGCGCGGTCGCGACGACCACGTCCTTGTCTTCGGTGGTGAAGGCGGCCGCCCCCGTCTGCTTGTCGCGGATCAGCGCACCGGTCATTTCCGGCGTCTGGACGTAGGTGGCACCCTGATGTGCAGCATCGCGGACCAGTCTTTCCATGTCGGCCGCATTGCGCTCCGGGCTGGTCCCCGAACGCATCTGCACCGCCGCCGCCTTGAAAACACCCATGATCAAGCCCTCGCTTCGTTGGCAAGCAGCACGTCCAGCCGGCCCTGCGACTCCAATTCATGGAGATCGTCGCAGCCGCCGACATGCGTGTCGCCGATGAATATCTGCGGAAAAGTGGTGCGCCCATGTGCCCGTGAAATCATTTCCTGACGCAATGCCGGCGAGAATGAGGCATCGTGCTCGGTATAGGTCACGCCCTTGCGCTCGAGCAACCGCTTGGCGGCCGTGCAGTAACCGCACATCATGCGCGTATAGATCGTCACATCGACCATCAATCAGCAATCCTGCCTATCCACGTCGCCCGACAGTTGCGCGAAAACGACATGCACCAAAACAACAACTTAAGCACTATATAGTTGCAGACTCATCGGCTCGGAAGTCCCCCGGCAGAACGCGCGCGAAGGTCAGCACGTCGACCGCTCCGGCGCCGCCTTTCTTCAGCGCCTTGGCGACGGCCCGCACCGTTGCGCCGGTGGTATAGACATCGTCGACCACGAGCACCCGGCGCCCCGCTATCTCGATTTCAGCGTCCGGCGGCACGCGAAACGCGGCGCGCACATTCTCCTCGCGCTCGTGCCGTTCGAGCCCGACCTGCTGGCGCGTCAGCTTCACGCGCCTGACCGCGGATGGCGAGAAGGGCAACCCGCTGAGCCTTGCAACGGCCCGTCCTAGTTCCGCGGACTGGTTGAACTGGCGCCGGAAGAAGCGCCGCCAGTGCAACGGGACCGGCACGACCAGGTCGGCCTCCGCAATCAGTTCCGCGCCGGCGCGCATCATCCAGTTTGCCATCCAGGGCGCGAGGTCGGTGCGGTCCTGATATTTCAGCCCTTGCACCATCTGCCGCGCGACGCCCGAATAGAGGACGGCGGCCCGCGCCCGTTCGAAGGGCGGCGGATCGGCGATCGCCTCGGCGGAAAGAAACCCCTCGCCCATGTCGTGCGTGAAGGGCGTGCCCATCACCGGGCACCAGGGTTTTTCCAGCAGCCTAAGCTTCGGCCAGCAGGCGCCGCACAGCACGCCGGGTTGCGACACATGACGACGGCAGCCGGCGCAAACCGGCGGAAACAACAGCCGCGCCGGCCAGGCCAGTGCCTGCCGCGTCATATCCTGGACCGCTGTGGTCTTGATCTTGTGCACCGGATCGGCCACGTGAAAGGAAACCCCGCGCCACCTTAACACCACTCCGGCACGCGCGGACAACAGGAAGCTTTTCATTGCAGCCCTTGATCGACACCGAGCTCTGGCTCGCTCGCAAGCGCCGGGCACTCGCGCGCCCCGTCGAAGGCGCCGATTTCCTGATGCGCCGCGCCGCGGAGGACCTTGCCGACCGGCTGGGCGCCGTCGAACGCCGCTTCGGCAAGGCGGCCGCGCTGTTCTGTCAGACTTCAGCGGCGGTGGACGTGCTTGCCGGCAGCGGCAAGGTCGGCGAAATCGTGCGCGTCGAGATGGACGAAGCGCTTCTGGCCGGCGGCATCGGCCTGGTAGCGCCGCCTGAGACCGTGCCGTTCGAGGAGGCCAGCCTCGATCTCGTCGTCTCCCTGCTCTCGATGCATGCGATGAACGACATTCCCGGCGTGCTTGCGCAAATCCGCCGGGCGTTGCGACCGGACGGGCTTTTCCTCGGCGCTTTCGCCGGCGCGGGCACATTGGCGGAATTGCGCGAGAGCATGCTGGCGGCCGAGACGGAGCTTTACGGCGGCGCAAGCCCGCGCATCCTTCCCTTCACCGACGTGCGCGACGCCGGCGCGCTGTTGCAGCGCGCCGGCCTGGCGTTGACGGTCGCCGATGTCGAAACGGTCGCGGTGCGTTACGACACGCTGTTCGACCTCGCCGGCGACCTGCGCGCCATGGGCGAAACAAGCGCGCTCGTCGATCGCAGCCGCAGGCCGGCCGGCAGACGCCTTTTTGCCCGCGCCGCGGAGCTCTACGCCGAACGGTTCGCGGATCCGGATGGCCGTATCCGCGCGAGTTTTTCGATTGTCTGGATGTCCGGCTGGGCACCCGACGCCTCGCAGCAAAAGCCGCTCAAGCCGGGATCCGGCAAGGTCTCGCTCAAGGCGGTCCTGGAGAACCCGTCCAGGACCTGAGCGCCCCCCGTGATGCCGTCAGTGAGCGAAGGCGTTGGCAAGCTTGCTGTTGTTGTCGGTGAACAGCCACACCAGCCCGTCTGCCGCCTGTTTGACCCCGGCAACGATGGCCAGCGACAACACCGCGACGATCAGACCATATTCGACGGCCGTAGCGCCCGTTTCGTCTTGAATGAATTGCTGCAGCAGGTTTTTCATGATCACCGATCCCTCATGCAGAAACGCTAATCCCCTACCCGTTAAGAAAGGTTAACGGCAAAAGCTTAACAGCGAGTGAAACGCCGCCGCGCCGGAAAATCATTAACCAAGTCAGCACTCGCCGCTGCGGCTGCCGTCGTTGCGGATGACGCAGATTGAACTGGGAAAGGGCTGCAGCACGCTGCGGCGCACCGTATATGTATTGGGGCGGTGGCCGATCGATCCGGTCGCGGTCATGTCGACCCCGCCCGCGAAGCCGTCGCGAACGCTCTGCGGCCGGGTCTGGTTGTCCAGGAAAGGCGTTGCGATCAGCGCCAGCGCCACCGCCGCCGAGCCGAAGAGAAGCGTGATCCGCAGGATGCCCATGCCGGCGTCCACCGCGCGAAATCCCCGGTCGGGCCGGATCGAATCCCAGTCTCTTTCAAGGCTCATGCCGTGTTTCCCAGTCATCGACGATATCGCCGCGCGAAACGGCCTCGCGCAATTTTTCACGTCGAGATAAATCTTCCATTAACGCTGACTAAACCAGCTCCCGGAAACGTGCGGAAACACTCGGCCGCCCGGGAAACGCCCACCTGCCGCCAAGTCGGCGCGAAACTACAAAAGGTCGATGAGGAACTGGATCAGCGGCGCGTCGGCCGGCGGCATCGGGTAGTCGCGCATCTGCCGCGGCCTGACCCATTTGAGCCCCTGTCCTTCCCTGGGCTGCGCGATCCCACGAAAGCGGCGGCAGACATAGAGCGGCATCAAGAGATGGAAATCGTCATAGGAGTAGCTGGCGAAGGTGAGCGGCGCCAGGCACGGAATCTCGGTTTCGATGCCGAGTTCCTCATGCAGTTCGCGCACCAGGCACTCCTCCGGCGTCTCGCCGGGCTCGACCTTGCCGCCTGGAAACTCCCACAGGCCGGCAAGCTGCTTGCCTTCCGGGCGCTGCGCCAGAAGCACGCGCCGGTCGGTATCGACCAGCGCGCAGGCGGCGACCAGCAGCAGTCGCTTTCCGGCCGGCTTGACCTCGCTCATGCGCCCGGCGGCCGACGATAGTGGTAGCGATAGACTTCCTCGAAGCCGAGCGACCGGTAGAGCGAGAGCGCCGGCAGATTGCCGGCCTCGACCTGTAGCCAGGCCTCCCGCGCGCCGCGCAGCCGTGCCCATTTCAGCGCCGACAGGATGAGATTGCGGCCATGGCCCTTCTTGCGCGCCGACTTTTCGGTGGCGACCTCGAACAGACCCGCGAGATCGCCGTCATGAACGCAGATCAGCGTCGCCAGCGGCTCGTTGCCGTCCTCGAGCGCGAACAGCCCCGCTTCCGGCTGGATGGCGCCGATGACCTCGGACAGGCCGGGCCGCAGCGAGGCGTCCGAGCCGCTCGTCCTCAGCGAAGCGCCGATGAAACGGCTGATGTCCTTGAGCGGAATCTGGTCCATGGCCGCGCCAAGCTCGACCTCCTTCAGCGGCAACCGCATCACCAGGGATTCGTCGAACATGTTCCAGCCGGCCTTGTCGAGATGCGTGGACAAGACCTGTCCCGACAGCGGCGACATGCGAAAGGTGAGCGGCCTGCCATAGGCGTCGAAGCGTCTTGCGGCGCGGCCGATGCGCTCTTCGATGGCGTGCGTGTCGCCCGGATCGAGCGGATTGACGGAGTTGAGGCGCTTGGCGGGGAGACCTGCGGTCAGCCGCACGACCCAGGTCCCGTCATAATGGACGGCGGCCGCCGGCCAGGCGCGAAAACCCGCCGCCTCGTAGCGACGCACAACCGCGAGCACGCTTGCCGGATGCCTCGACACCGGCGCCATCAGCTCCGGTAATCGCCATTGATGGCGACATATTCCTTGGTGAGGTCGCAGGTCCACACCGTCGCCTTGCCGCGGCCGATGCCGAGATCGGCGCGGATGCGGATATCGTCGCGCTTCATATAGGCCGAGGTCGCTTCCTCCGAATAGGCCGGATCGCGCTCGCCCTCATGCGCCAGGCGGTTGTCGCCGAACCAGATCGACAGCCGGTCGCGGTCGGCCGGCTCGCCGGCCTTGCCGACGGCCATGACCACGCGGCCCCAATTGGCGTCCTCGCCGGCGACGGCCGTCTTGACCAGAGGCGAATTGGCGATCGAGAGCGCGATGCGCTTGGCCGAGCGGGCGGACTTCGCGCCGGTGACGGTGACCTCGACCTGCTTGCGCGCGCCCTCGCCGTCGCGCACCACCTGCAGCGCCAGCGACTTCAGCACCTTGCCGAGCGCCCGGCGGAAGGCGCCGAGCCGCGCGTCCTTGGGATCGCCGATCGCCGGCGCGCCGCGCGTCGCGGCCTTGCCGGTGGCGAAGAAGAGCAGCGTGTCGCTGGTCGAGGTGTCGCTGTCGACGGTCACCGCATTGAAGGTCTTGGCCGTGCCGCGCGACAGCAGGTCCTGTAGCACGGGAGCTGCGATCGGCGCGTCGGTGGCGATGAAGGAGAGCATCGTCGCCATGTCGGGCGCGATCATGCCGGCGCCCTTGGCGATGCCGTTGATGATGACGTCGGTGTCGCCGAGTTTGACCGTCGCCGTCGCCACCTTCGGATAGGTGTCCGTGGTCATGATCGCCTTGGCCGCCTCGGTCCACTGATCCGGCCTGCCGTCCTTAATCAGGCCGGCGAGCAGATGGCTGAATCTGGTCGTGTCGAGCGGCTCGCCGATGACGCCGGTCGAGGCCAGGAACACCTCGCTCTGCGAACATCCGGCGGCCTTCGCCGCCGCCTCGCCGGTCAGCGCGGTCGAAGCCTGGCCCTTCTTGCCGGTGAAGGCGTTGGCATTGCCGGAATTGACCACCAGGACACGCGCCTTGCCGGCGGGCAGGTTCTGACGGCAAAAGTCGACCGGCGCCGACGGGCATTTCGACCTGGTGAACACGCCGGCGACAGCCGTGCCCGGATCGAAGGCCATGGCCAGCAGGTCGGTTCTGTTGCGGTACTTGATGCCGGCTTCGGCGGTCGCGATGCGCACACCCTCGATGACCGGCATCTTCGGATATTTCTTCGGTGCGAGCGGCGAAATCGTAGCAGACATCGGTATCCCGGAGCGGCAAGAACACGAAAGGAAGGAAGCCGGTTTGCCCGATAGCGCGCGCCGGCGCAAGAGGCGTTCTGGCCGCGCCTTGCCGGCTTGGCCGGCGGCTTTGCAATTGGAAACACGTCGTTTCGTTTCGTCGCCGAAGCCAATATGATCGGCTGCAGATTCACCGGCCAAGGAAGACCTCGATGGGCGAAGCCGCCGCTCGCGGGCGCAAGTCGATCGGCGCAAAACGCAGTCCCGAGAGCGCCGATGCCATCCTCAATGCCGCCGAGGCGGTGTTGCGCGAGGCGGGCTATGCCGGCTTCTCGATCGAGGCCGTCGCCCGGCGGGCGCGGGCGGGAAAGCCGACCATCTATCGCTGGTGGCCGAGCAAGGCGGCCCTGCTGATCGAGGTTTACCAGCGGCAGAAGCGCGTCGAGACGCCCGACACCGGAAACGTCGAGGACGATCTGGCCGGCTTCCTCGAGAACCTGTTCGCGCATTGGCGCGACACCCCGTCGGGCAACATCTTCCGCTCGCTGATCGCAGAGGCGCAGTCGGACGAGACGGCCGCGGCCGCGCTTGCCGAATATTCAAAAGGACGCCGCAGCCATACCGGCCGGATGATCGAGCGGGCCAAGGCGCGCGGCGAGGTGGCGGCCGACGTCGATGCCGGGATCGTCGCCGACCTGGTCGCTTCTTTCGCCTGGCGGCATCTGCTGACCGAACGGCTCGACGAGGACAAGGCGGCGATCCGCGCCGCCATTCGCTACATCACGCGGGGCATAATGAACGCTTGACCCCCGAAAACGAAAGGGCGCCCTCGGGCGCCCTTTCAGAATTATCCAGCCGCCAGCGGATTACTTGCCGGCTTCCAGCGTGTCGATGTCCTTCTTGAGCTTCTCGTCCGGGATCTCGACCTTGGCGGCCGCACGCAGCTCCTTGACCATGGCGAAATACTTGTCGCGGATCACCGCCTGCTTGGCCTGGTCCTTGACGTCGTCGAAGGCCGGCGGCTGCTTGGCGCGCTTGTCCTCGACCTTGATGACGTGCCAGCCGAACTGCGACTGCACCGGCTCCTTCGAATATTTGCCGACGTCGAGCGCGAACGCCGCCTTGTCGAATTCCGGCACCATCTGCCCGGGGCCGAACCAGCCGAGATCGCCGCCGCTGGTCTTGCCGCTCGGATCGCTGGTGTGTTCGTTGGCGAGCTTCTGGAAATCGGCGCCGCCGTCGAGCTGCTTGATGATCGCCTCGGCCTCTTCCTTCGTCTTCACGAGGATGTGACGGGCATGGATTTCGTTGACCGGCGGCGTGTTGGCGATCTCCTGGTCATAGCGGGCGCGCACTTCGGCGTCCGTCACCTTGTCGACCACTTCCTTCTCGACGACCTCGCCATGCAGGGCTCGCGCCTGCAGGAAAGCCATGCGGCGCTGGAAGTCGGCGTCCTTGTCGAGGCCGCTGTCGACGGCCTTCTTGGCCATGACGCGGATTTCGATCGCCGCCGAGAGGGCCGCAGCGCGGCGCTGTTCAGGCGGCAGTTGCGCGAACTGCTGCGACAGTTCGCCTTCGGCGAGCCGAAGATCGGCCTCGGTCAGCTTCTCGCCATTGACGGTGGCGATCACGGCATTGGGATCGACCGGAGCAGCCGCGGGCGCCGTGGCGTCCGGCTGGGCGGGCTTGGTCTCTTGCGCCATCAGCGGCGACAGGCAAAGAGCCGAGAGCCCGAAGGCCAGACCGAGGCTGGCGAGCGAGGCGCGGCGGATCGACAGGGACATCAAGATAAGCTCCAATGGGGATTGCCAATAAGGATCGCGTGAGCGGAAGGGTTCCAGATCAGTCGAATTGTGGCGGAATTTGGCGCTGCCGATAGGGCTAACGCGGCGTTGACATCGATTGAGCCCCCTCTTATCTGTCCAACGACTTGGCGTCCAGAACCGTTTTCCGGGCGCTTTTTGCGTTTGTCCGCACTCACGCGGATTTGATGGGCCCGCCAGGTGCCTGTCGCAAACGGCTAAATTGCTATCGAAAGGGCCATTGGATGGTCAGTCTCGGCGGTCTCGCCCGTAAGGTTTTCGGTTCTTCCAACGACCGCCGCGTCAAGTCGACCCGGCCAAGGGTCGAAGCCATCAACGCCATGGAAAACGAGATGCGGGCGCTTTCCGATGCCGAGCTTGCGGGGCGCACGGAAAAGTTCCGCCAGGATCTGGCCAACGGCGCTGCGCTCGACGATCTCTTGGTTCCGGCTTTCGCCACGGTGCGCGAGGCGGCCCGCCGCGTGCTTGGCATGCGCCCCTTTGACGTGCAATTGATCGGTGGCATGGTGCTGCACAATGGCGGCATCGCCGAGATGCGCACCGGCGAGGGCAAGACGCTGGTCGCCACCTTGCCGGTTTACCTCAATGCGCTCGCCGGCAAGGGCGTGCATGTTGTCACCGTCAACGACTATCTCGCCAAGCGCGACGCCGAATGGATGGGCCGCGTCTACAAATTCCTCGGCCTCAACGTCGGCGTCATCGTCCACGGCCTTTCCGACGAGGAACGCCGTGAGGCCTACGCCTGCGACGTCACCTATGCCACCAACAACGAGCTCGGCTTCGACTATCTGCGCGACAACATGAAGTATGAGCGCTCGCAGATGGTGCAGCGTGGACACTCGTACGCCATCGTCGACGAGGTCGATTCCATCCTGGTCGACGAAGCGCGCACGCCGCTGATCATTTCCGGTCCGCTCGAAGACCGCTCGGAAATGTACAACACCATCGACACCTTCATGCTGAAGCTCGGCCCGGCCGACTATGAGGTCGACGAGAAGCAGAAGACGACGATCTTCACCGAGGACGGCACCGAGAAGCTGGAAAACATGCTGCGCGACGCCGGCCTGTTGAAGGGCGAGTCGCTCTATGACGTCGAGAACGTCGCCATCGTCCATCACGTCAACAACGCGCTGAAGGCGCACCTGTTGTTCCAGAAGGACAGGGACTACATCGTGCGCAATGGCGAGATCGTCATCATCGACGAGTTCACCGGCCGCATGATGCCGGGCCGCCGCTATTCGGAAGGCCTGCACCAGGCGCTCGAGGCCAAGGAGCACGTGCAGATCCAGCCCGAGAACCAGACGCTGGCCTCCGTCACCTTCCAGAACTATTTCCGCCTCTACAAGAAGCTTGCCGGCATGACCGGCACGGCGCTGACCGAGGCGGAGGAATTCGGCAACATCTACGGCCTCGAGGTCACCGAAATCCCGACCAACCTGCCGGTCATTCGCAAGGATGAGGACGATGAGGTCTACCGGACGGTCGAGGAGAAGTACAAGGCGATCGTCAGGGAAATCCGCGAAGCCAGCGCCAAGGGCCAGCCGACGCTGGTCGGCACCACCTCGATCGAAAAATCCGAGCAGCTGGCCGAGCGCCTGCGCAAGGACGGCTTCAAGGACTTCGAAGTGCTGAACGCCCGTCACCACGAGCGCGAGGCGGCCATCGTCGCCCAGGCCGGCAAGCCCGGCGCCATCACCATCGCCACCAACATGGCCGGCCGCGGCACCGACATCAAGCTCGGCGGCAATGCCGAGATGCGCATCGCGGAGGAACTTGGAGACATGCCCGAGGGCCCCGAGCGCGAGGCCAGGGAAAGGGAAATCCACGCCGACGTCGAGCGCCTGAGGGAAAAGGCGCTGGCCGCCGGCGGCCTCTATGTTCTGGCCACCGAACGCCACGAATCGCGCCGCATCGACAACCAGCTTAGAGGTCGTTCGGGAAGACAGGGCGATCCCGGACGGTCGAAATTCTTCCTGTCGCTGCAGGACGACCTGATGCGCATCTTCGGCTCCGAGCGCATGGACGGCATGCTGCAGAAGCTCGGCCTCAAGGAAGACGAGGCGATCATCCATCCCTGGATCAACAAGGCGCTCGAGAAAGCGCAGAAGAAGGTCGAGGCGCGCAACTTCGACATCCGCAAGAACCTCCTGAAATATGACGACGTTGCCAACGACCAGCGCAAGGCGGTGTTCCAGCGGCGCATCGAGCTGATGGACGGAGAAGGTCTCGCCGAAACCATTGCCGAGATGCGCGAAGGCGTCATCGAGGAGATCGTCGCCAAGAACATCCCCGAAAACGCCTATGCCGAGCAGTGGAACGTTGCCGGTCTCAAGGAGGAAGTGGCGCAGTACCTCAACCTCGACCTGCCGGTCGAGGAATGGGTCAAGGAAGAAGGTATCGCCGAGGATGACATTCGCGAGCGCATCACGGCCGCCGCCGACGCCGCCGCCAAGGAGCGCGCCGACCGCTTCGGCCCCGATGTGATGAACTATGTCGAACGCTCGGTGGTGCTGCAGACGCTCGACCATCTGTGGCGCGAGCACATCGTCAATCTCGACCATCTGCGCTCGGTCGTCGGCTTCCGCGGCTACGCCCAGCGCGACCCGCTGCAGGAATACAAGAGCGAGGCCTTCGAGCTGTTCCAGGCCATGCTCGGCAATCTGGAGCAGGCCGTCACCGCACAGCTGATGCGCGTCGAGCTGGTGCGCCAGGCGGCCGATGCGCCGCCGCCTGAAGCGCCCGAGATGTTCGGCAGCCATATCGACGGCTCCACCGGCGAGGATGATTTCCAGGGCGGCGAGACCGCGCTTCTGGTGCGTCAGGACACCAACGCCGTCGTCGCACCGGAAAACCGCGATCCGAAGAACCCCGCGAGCTGGGGCAAGGTCGGCCGCAACGAACTCTGCCCCTGCGGCTCCGGCAAGAAGTACAAGCACTGCCACGGCACGTTCGCCTGACGCCTATTTCCTTCTCCCCGTTCAACGGGGAGAAGGTGCCCGAAGGGCGGATGAGGGGCAGCGCCGGGGCCGGCGGTTTCCTTCAGGCGCAGAAAACAAGCCTCACACCAGACCCGACGCGCGCGCCGCGGCAGCCGCTTCGCCGCGCGAGATGACCTCCAGCTTCTCCAGCACGGCCGAAACGTGGTGATCGACCGTCTTGGGCGAAATGGTCAGATGCGCGGCGATCTTCTTGTTGGAAAAGCCTCGCTCGAGAAGTTCCAGGACTTCCATCTGGCGCTGCGTGAGGCCGGCCTGGTTGGCGCGCGTCGCCTGTCGCGGCCCTCTCGCGATGTGACTGACGCCGCTTTCCCGCATGAGGCTGCGCGCCTGCTGCGCGACCGCCCTCGCGCCAAGGTCCTCGAAAATGGCGAGCGCCTCGCGCTGCGCCGCTTCGTCGCCGAGCAGCAAGGCCATTGCCTGTTCGAAAGGCGCCCCCATGTCGGCCCATAACCTGGCGGCGGCGCGCCAATCGCCCGTCAATTGCAGGCGGTGCGGCTCCGCCATGCCGTCCGTGTCGCCGGGTTCGGATCCCGGCGACAACAGTTCCCGCCAGGTGGCAAGTTCGCCGAACACGGCCGGCGTTGGCGCGAGATTTTCGGCAACCGCGATCAGCCGCAAGGCTTCCTGCTTGTCGGCTTGTCCAAGCCAGGCCGATTCGGCCAGCACCTGGGCAAACGCCACGAGGCGCTGCAGCTCCATGCCCTTGTCCAGGAATCGCCTCATCTCTTCGACGATCGGCTCGGCCGACGGGTCGCCGCGGCGGATGCGCAATCGTGCCAGCGCCACCAGCGACGGATAGCGCACCAGCGGCGTCGTTGCGTCGTCGTCGACAACCTCATGCGCCATTGTCGCGGCGTCGTTCCAGAAGCCGCGGCGAAGCAAAAGCTGCGCCTGCACGCCGCGCATGTAGTCGCGCCATGTCGCGAGATCGTTCTCGACGCAATAGCCGATGCCGCGATCCAGGAACGACGCCGCCTCCTTGAAGTTGAGCCTGTTCATCTCGACGCAGGCGCAGTTCGTGAAGGCGCGCGCCGCATGCTCCTGGTAGTTGCCCGACAGCGCAATCCCAAGACTGCGGGCGAGATCGCGCCGCCCCTTGGCAAAATCCAGCCATTGTCTGGCGGCGCCGACATTGTTCAGCGCATGACATAGAATGTCCGCCCGGTTGAGCCGCTCCGCCAGCTCGACCGCCTTGCCGCCGAGCGAAAGGGCGTCCTCGAGCCGCTCGGCCAGCATCGCCAGTTGCGAGAGGTTCGAATAAGCCATCGCCAGCTCGGCGCTGTCGGGCGCGGTCTCCAGAAGCCCCACGGCCTGCTCTCCGAAACGGTCCGCTGCCTCGCGATCGCCGAGCAGATAGGCAAAGCGCGACAGACATCTGAGGCTGTCGCCTTCCTTGAGCCGGTCGCCCAGCGCCTGGCGCAGCTGGCGTGCCCGGCCCTGCGCCTCCATCGCCGCCTCGACGCGGCCGATCAGGTGGCACTCGAAGGCATGCCCCTCGTAGAGCTCCGCCCGCTTTTCGATCGGCAGGATATCCGCATAGCGCAGCGCGACCTCGTAATAGCCCGCCGCATCGCGATGCGCGCCGACGCGGGATGCCTCGCGCGCGGCGACCGGCGCGAGCTCGCGCACCACGTCGAGGCTTTGCGCTTCCACGGCATGATGCACCAGCCTTGCGGTGGCGACTTGCGGATTTTCCCGCAATGCCGCCAGCGCGCGCTCATTGTACTCGCGTCGTTTGCTGGGCGTCAGCGCCATCTCGATGGCCGTGCGGGCGATCTCGTGCCGGAAGGCGTAGCCATCGCCGAAATCCTCAAGCAGGCCGTTGGCCACGCATTCGGCGAGCTGGCCGGCGGCGGCGATCCCGCAAAGGCCGCTCAGCGCCCAGGCATCGGCGCGGCGCGGAAACACCGAGACCGCGTCGAGCATCGAACGGGCGCCCGGCGACAATCTTTCGGCGCGCGCCAGCACGGCGTCGCGGACGCTCGCCGGCAACGCGCCATCGCCTGCGGCGGCGAGCAGCTCGGTGACGAAGAAGGCGTTGCCCGCCGTTGCGCGGTAGATCGCGTCGCCGTCGCGCTCGGCCGCCGCGGCGAGCGAGAGCACCGCGTTTTCGCTGAGCAGCGGCACTTCTATGCGCTGGATATTGCCGGCGGGTATTTCGCCGAGTGCGCGGCGCACGCGCATCTGTCCTTCGCTGCGGTCGGTGCGCGCCGTGATCAGAAGCAGGATATGCGTGTTTGCAATGCGCCGGCCGAGGAAACGCACGAAATCGAGCGTCGCGTCATCGGCCCAGTGCAGGTCCTCGATGACGAGCAGGGATGGACCTTTCGCTTCGAAAACGTCGAGCGCCTCGGAAAACAAGGGCAGCCGCTGCACCTGGCGGTCGTCGATCGCTCGCGGCGGCTCCCATTGCGCCTCGCGCGCCAGATCGTAAAGCGGCCCCAGGGGATCGGGAATGGAGAGATCCTCGCAGGCGCTGCGAAGCACGGTCAGGTCGTTGCCCAAGCGGCTTGCGAACGCCTCGGCCAGCGCCGTCTTGCCGGCGCCGGCCTCCCCCGACAGGACCACGACGCGGCCACGGCCGCCTGTTGCATCCGCCAGCAAGGCATCCATTTGCTGCAGCTGCGTCTGCCGTTCCAGAAGCATTGTCACCCTCTCGCCAAATCAGAATTTCCATCGTGGCGGGCCGCCGCCGCGATAGCCTGGGAAACGGCGCGACAATGTGACTTTCCACACACTGAGGTGCCATCTTCCACATAAAACGTCGCAAAGATAGGGATTCGTCCCGGCCAATATGGGGAATGGCCCCGATGCGCGCCTTCCGCGAAGGTGATTTCTGCTGGGTCGCGCTTGAACCGAGCGCAATTCACCAATGAAAGGAAACCGATCGTGCCTCGTTACCTGATTGAGCGTACCTTCCCCGATGGGCTGCACGTGCCGATGAACGACGCCGGCGCAGCCGCGATGGGCGGCGTCATCGCCCGCAATGCCGAGAAAGGCGTAACCTGGGTGCAATCCTTCGTCTCGCCCGACAAGAGCAAGAGCTTCTGCATCTACGATGCGCCCTCGCCGGAGGCGATCCGCAGCACCGCGCAGAAGAATTCGCTTCCCGTCGACAAGATCACGGAGGTCCGGGTCCTCGACCCCTACTTTTATCGCTGATCGGGCAGACCATGTTGGGCAGACCATACCCGTCGCGGCGGACCTGACGCCGTGCCAGAAGACGAGGCTGCATCCGCCGCGGCGGACATCGTCCCGTCACGGCGCGGCTTCATGCGACGGGCTGTGTCGGCGTTGCTTTCGCCCCTGCGACACCGGCGACGCTTTCTGCCACCGCAGGACGACTACCTGAGACGCGACATCGGCCTGCACGAGCGGGAAAACCCGCGCGAATACTGGGAATATTGGTGGCATCACAGCTGATCCCGCACCGGGCAATTCCAGGAAAAGTGCGCAGCGGTTTTCCGTCCGGAATTGCGCAAAACAAAGACTTGGAGCGGTTCGTTCGGTGAACCGCTCTGGTCGGGATCAGCGACCATCCCTTTAACAAACAGGCGCCGCCGGCGTTCGGAGTTGGCCTACCGGCCGACTGCCGCCGCTTGCGCGCCTCAATTGGAGAGACAAATGAACATTCAGACCTTAATCAAATGCGTTGTCGGCGCTTCTGCCTCGATCATCATGCTGATGGCGGGCGCGGCCACGGCCGAAACCGTCAATCCGCTTGCCGAAAAGGTGCGGGCGCTCGACAGCCGCTTCGAGGACGTCGCCGTGGCGAAAGCCGAAGGCTACGCGCCGATCCCCTGCGCCAGCGGCCTCACCGGCGGCGCCATGGGCATCCACTACGTCAACGCCGCCTATCTGAAGGACGACGCCGTCGACGTCGCCAAGCCGGAAGCGGTGATGTACGAGCCGATGGCCGACGGCACGTTGAAGCTGATCGCGGTCGAATACATCACCGCGAAGGGCCCGGCCTCGCTCGAAGGCCATCTGTTCAACTTCAACACCGCGCCCAACCGCTACGGCCTCGGCCCGTTCTACGAGTTGCACGTCTGGGCCTGGAAGCAGAACCCCACCGGCGCCTTCGCCGACATGAACCCGAACGTGACCTGCGACGCCATGCAGGGGATGTGAGCAGCGCTCTAGCCTTCTCCCCTTGTGGGGTCCGAAGGACGGGCGAGACCCGTGGCTCGCCCCGGGCGGTGGATCGGCGCGATAGCGCCGAGACGGATGAGGGGTGTTCCAGCGGAGTGAGAGGTCTGCGTTCCCTGGAACACCCCTCATCCGTCGCCTTCGGCGACACCTTCTCCCACAAGGGG
>NZ_VFTQ01000046.1:0-34625 GCF_006439475.1 Mesorhizobium sp. B2-8-9
TTCAGCACGCCGTCCGTCGTCGGACCGTTATTGGTCTCGTCGAGCGTCACCGAGCTGCCGACCACCGCATTCGAGATTGTAGGTACATCGTCCGTAATATTGATCGAGATGGTCGAAGTGGATGTATTGCCGAAGCTGTCGGTTACCGTGAAGGTGAACACATCCTGCCCGGACTGCACATTGGCGCCGTCATTGCCCGCCGGAACATTCGCTTCCGGCGACGTCAACGTATAGGTGTAGGTGCCGTCCGCGTTGACGTGTAGGATGCCGTATGTGCCATTGATGTTCGTGCCGACATTGCCGTTCACGTCGCTGCCGATATTACCGGCCTGAACACCGGTCACGGTCGCCCCGTCAGGATCCGAGAAGGTCAACTTGCCCGTCGTCGTCTCCGAGCCGTCGCCCGCATGCGAGCCGTCCACCGTCCCGGGGCCGAGGTCACCGACCGGTGGTGTTGTGTCGATGCCCGCCTCGTTCACCGCCGCAACCTCCGCCACCACACGCGGCTGGCTGCCGGTCACCTCGATCGTCAGCGTCGCCGGCGAGGTATCGCCGTCGCCGTCGGTGATCGTGTAGCTGAAGACGTCAGTGCCGGTCGGCGTATTCGGGGTGGCCTGATAGCTGTAGTCGCCATTGGCGAAGACGGTCAGCACGCCATGCGCGCCGGTCACCGTCGTCACGCCGGCATTGGTCACCGCGTTCGTCCAAGCGATCGAGGCGATCCCGTCCGCTCCAGCCGTGTCCGCCGCGCCGAGACCATGGGTGCTTGTCCCGGTCTCGACATTGCCGGTCACGGTCTCGCCCGACTGCGCCGCGTCCGTGTCGTTACGTGCCGTCGGCACGTCGTTGACGATGTCGATGGTGAGCGTCGTGGAAGCGGGGTCGCCGTCGGAATCGACCACTTGGACAGCGAAATCGTCATGTGTGCTGTTACCGGTGGTGCTGTCGAGCAGCGTGTAGGAATAGGTGTAGCCGGTCCCCGGCGTGCCGGTGATCGTCAGGTCGCCATACTGGCCGTGCACCAGAATGCCGCCGGCCGCGTTCGTCACCTCAATCTGGGTATTGTCCTTGTCGGTTACATAAAGGTGGCCGATCGTGTCGCTACCAGTGGTGATCGCCAGCGCGCCGGTCGTCGTCTCGCTGGTGTCGCTGTTGTTGTTCGCGTCGTTGTCGGCGATTTCACCCGAGCCGGCCGGCAGGCCATGATGCGGCGGAAGGCCGGCCTCGCTCGCTGCGCTATGGCCGTTCGCATCAGGATTCTGCGGCGTCACATCGATGGTGGGCGTCGAATCCGGCTTCAGGTTGATCGTCACCGTCGCCACCGAGGCGTCGCCGTCGCCATCGACGATCCGGTACTGGAAGGTCACGGTTCCTTCTTCGCCAGCAGTCGGCTTGTAAGTGAAGGTGCCGTCATTGTTGTAGGTGACCGTGCCGGCGCCGCCAGTCAGCGAGTTCGCCACATAGCTGACCTTCGCCGGGTCGGTGATGTTGACGCCGTCCGCGCCGGGCACGTCGTTGGCAATCACGTTCACCGTCACCGGCGCGTTCTCGGTTGCCTGCGCGGCAACGTCGTCATGCGCCGTCGGCACGTCGTCAATAATTTCGACGGACAGCGTTCCCGGAAGCGAAACGTCGCCATCGCTGTCGGTGACCGTCACCGTCATGTTGTCGAAGATGGAATCGGTGCCCGCACCGGAATGCTGCGCGCTATGCTCCAGCGTGTAGGTGTAGCTCACCTGGCCGGTCGCGGCGTCGTAGCCGTTGATGGTCAGCGTGTTGCCGAACGGCGTCGCAATGTTGATCGGTGTCGACGCGCTGTTGGCAAGCGCGGCGGCCGAAATCACCTGGTTGTTGATGGTCACCGAGCCGATGCCGTCGGGCGAGTTGATGGTGAAGGTGCCGGTGTTGTGCTCGGAGGGATCGCCGTCGGAGCCGGGCGCCACTACCTCGCCCGAGCCTTCCGACCCTGAGCTTTCCGGCAGCCCCTTCTCGTTGACGCTGGTGTCGCCGCCGCTGGTCGAGGGCGTCAGGTCGAGGATCGTCGGCGTCGAATCGGGTAGCAATCCCGGGAACAGCTCCCGATGGTCCGGCTGGCCGAAGGCAAGGTCCGTCGGCGGCAGCAGCGACGTCAGGCCGAAGCCGTCGCCGATGCCGCCTGCGGGATGTTCGAAATTGCCCCCTGCGCTGCCCGGCGAGCCGTTGCCGCCGGCCGAGATCGAGCCGTCGGCGCCGAAGGCGATATCGACATGGCTGGCCTCGAGCGCGGCGATCAGGGCCACGCGCGGCACCTCGACGTCGCCGAGAATGAAGGTCGGCACATTCAGCGCGGCGTCCTTGATGACGATCTGGGATCCGTCGGGCTGCGTGAGGACGAGATCATGTCCGTCGACCTTGATGTTGTCGATTGACACGCTGGCCGGAAGCTTCACGACATTGCCGGCCTCGACATGATATTCATGCGGCGTATTGCCTGCCGCTGCATTTGCCGCCGGTGCGTTCGCGGGCGCAGCAGCCTTGGCATCGGCCGGCTGGTTTGCGGCCGGCGCATTGGCCGCGCCTTGGGCCGGCGCGCCGCTGCCGACATCGACCGGCACCGGTTCGCTCGCCGCCTGGGCGGCGGTCGCCTGCGCAACCTGCACACCCGTCGAGATATGATTTTCACCAGCGCTGGTGTGCTCGTCCCAGGAATTTGAAACGGCGTCGAATTCGATATTGGTCGTCATAGCTAAAGGCCCTCCGGCATTTCCCGGAAAGAGACATGTCAGGCCCGGGCTTTGCAACAGACGTTCAATCTATTTCATATATTCGAATATGTAGAGAATCGCATTTTTTACACTTGGTAAATTGCGATGATATATCTGGATATGCATGACCTTAACGAGGGTGGGAATGACCGCGCAGCACGCCTTCCGCCTTGGTAAATGTAAGTATAATTTTGAATAAAATTTGACGCAAAATAGAATAGCGTGATTCGCGGAAATTTACCCACCTTCATTTCCGATAATTTGAGACAAGATTGGTAGCGTCCACAGTCAAAGGTGGGCGTTATGAAAATACAAAAAGCAGACCCGACGGGGATCAAGGTACTCTTGCTGGCGATCGGCCTTGTCGCTCAGGCAGGTCCATCGTCGGCAAGCGCGAATTCGGGCGCGGCTCCTGTCCTGCAAGAGGTGCTTGCACCCGCGAGCCTCGGCGGCGTTTCGCTGGCCCGGCCGCTGCCCTGGCAGCCGGCCTCCGCGTACCGGATCGCGGATGTTTCTGTGGGCTACGCGCCGGCAGCGCCTTACGAGGCTGAAGCGCACGCCAAGACCGATCCCGGCATCGACCCGATCCAGACCGCCGCGATCATCCCCGGCGTCTTCGGCTCGGTCGCTTTGTCGATGCGCAACTTCCCGGTCGCGGCGCGCTGGGCTCCTGTCTACAAGGCCATCGTCGATTGCACCGCCGGCAGCGTCTGCGACCGCGAGAACCCGGCTTTCGCCGAGATCGTCAAGATTGCCGGCGACAAGGGCTTTCGCGACAAGCTGTCCTTCGTCAACAGCAGCATCAACCGCCTGATCGCCTATCGCAAGGACAGCGTCGTCTATGGCAAGCTCGACTATTGGGCGAAGCCTTCGGAAATCCTCGAGCATCGCGCCGGCGATTGCGAGGATTTCGCCATATTGAAGATGGCGGCGCTGCTCAGAGCCGGCATCCCGGCGCAGAGCATGTCGCTGGTGGTGCTCCAGGATCGCCGCCGCAAGTTCTTCCATGCCGTCCTGTCGGTGAGCACGGGAAGCGGCACCTTCATCCTCGACAGCCTCGGCAACGCCGTCCTGCGCGACAGCGATCTGCCCGACTATGTTCCGCTCTATTCCTTCAGCACCGATCGCGCCTGGATCCACGGGTCGAAGTCCGGCGCGCAGGTCGCCGACATCGCCGGCGGCTTCGCCACGGTCGCTCCGGGGGAAGGATCGCCGGAACCATCAGTGGCTTCGAGCCTGAGGCAGTAGTTTCGAGCGGTTCAGCGCCTCGCGGAAAATAACACGGTCGCTCTGTTGTCTTCGCGCGGCCCGGACAGTTCCGGAGGAATGCGTAGCTCTAGCCGTTGTAGACGAAAGCCATCAGCAGTTCCGGCTCGGTGACGGGCGCACGCACGGCGCTGAGCTGGCCGCGATAGCGGCGCTCGCCGGCGCCGATGACGAAACCGCTGGTGACCGGCGTTTCGCCATTGGCGTCGAGCCGGGCGAAGATGTCGGGAACGTTGAGGTCGAGCGCCAGCTTCAGGTCCTGGCGCCCATCCTCCCCGGGAGCGCTCGGCAATTGGCGCCGGACCAGTTGCTGGAACGGCGTGTTGAAGGCCAGGATCTTCTTCGAAGAAGACAGCGCGAAGGCGGGCGAGGGGCAGGCGACCAGGATCGCGTTGATCGTGCGGATCGAAGCGAGCTTGCGCAATTCCATGCTTTCCTCGGCGAGGCCGCGCATGCAGGCGACGCGGATCGCCGAGGTGAGGTTGCCCTGGTCGGGATGGTGTTCGGCGATCTCCTCGACCAGCATGCCGATCGTGCATTTGCGGCTTTCGGCCATCTGCTTCAGCGACACCCAGAAGGCGCGCTCCAGCCGGATGCCGCGACGCACGCCGCCGCGCGCCACGACGCGGAATTCGGGGCCGAAATCCTCGGCCGCGAGCGATGGCAGCAGCCTCTCGCGCGAGGTGCCCGGATGGATGGCGCTATCGCTCACTCATTGCCTCCTGACGCGCCTTGTTGATGGGCTTCAAAAGATAGTTGAGGATCGTCTTGCGTCCGGTCTTGATGTCGACCGAACAGATCATGCCGGGGATGATCGAGTAGGTCTTGCCGTTCCTGGTAAGCGTCGATTTGTCGGTGGCGACCCGCACCTGGTAATAGGGCTCGCCCGTCTTCTGGTCGACGAGGCTGTCGGCGGTGATGTTGGAGACCTTGCCCTCGATGCCGCCGAAGATCGAGAAATCATAGGCCGTGACCTTGATCAGCGCCTCTTGGTTCGGCTGGATGAAGGCGACGTCGCGCGGCGAAACCCGGGCTTCGACCAGCAGCGTCTCGGAGGTCGGCACGATGCCGGCCACCACCGCGCCCGGCTGCACGAAGGCGCCGAGCGTGTTGACGTCAAGCGTGTTGACGATGCCGTCGACCGGTGAGCGGATGTCGGTGCGCGCTACCTTGTCGGTGGCGCCGCGGATGGTTTCGTCGACCACGGACAGATCGGCGAGCGCCTGCGTCAGGTCGCTCAACGCCTCCTGCTGCAATTGCAGCCCCAATTCGTTCACCTGAAGCTGCGCCTCGGTGATTGCTCCCTTGCTCTTCTTGATGGTCTCGCCGGCAAGGGTCAGCTGTCCGCGAAGGTCGGTTTGTTCCCGCTCGACGCGGATCTGTTCGGTCCTGGCCATCAGGCCCTTCTTGACCATGGGTTCGACCAGCGCCGCTTCCTGGTCGGTGACGGCAAGGCTCTTGGACAGGCGGTCGGCGTTGGCGGTGGCCTCGTCGAGTTCCTTCTCGCGCTGGTCGAGGCGCGATTTGAGAACCGACAGCTTGACCTCGAAATTGTCGCGGCGCGCGACAAGCAGCCTTTGCTCGTTGTCGCAGATCTCCGGCGCGACCTTTTGGATTTCCGCCGGGCAGGGGAACGACCCTTCGACACTGCCGCTCTGCTCGAACTGCAGCCTGGCGATGCGCGCCTGCAAAGCTCGCGCCTTGGCCTTCTCTTCGCCAAGGCTCGACGTGTTGCCCGAATTGTCGAGGCGGATGATGAGGTCGTTCTTCCTGACGGTCTGGCCGATCTGGACGGCGATCTCCTGCACCACGCCCGGTTCGCTGGCCTGGATGATCTGCGTCTTCGAAGCGGGTATCACCTTGCCGTCGCCGCGCGCGATCTCGTCGACCTCGGCGAACGAGGCCCAGGCCGTGAAGCACACGAACAGCGCCCCGACGATGTAGACGGACGCCGAGGCGAAAAGTGGTGGCCGGTCTTCCCTTGCTAGCATGTCCATACGTTCCGGTCAGGCATTTGCCTTCTGCAGCGCCTGAATGACTTGTTCCTTCGGCCCGTCGGCGACGACGCGGCCCTGGTCGATGACGATGAGGCGGTCGGCAAGTTCCAGCATGCTGTAGCGATGGGTCGACACGATCAGCGTCGTGCTGCGGTCGAACGCCACCTTGAGCTGTTTGATCAACTGCCGCTCGGAAGCGAGATCCATCGAACCCGACGGCTCGTCCAGGAAGACGATCTTCGGTTTGGTCAAAAGCAGCCGCGCGATCGCCACAGCCTGCCTTTGGCCGCCCGAGAGATTGGTGCCACGCTCGCCGACATTCATGTCGTAGCCACGCGGATGCCGCGACACGAAGTCGTCGACGCCGGCGGCCTTCGCCGCATCGATGATCTCCTCGTCCGTCGCTCCCGGCGCCGCCATCAGGAGGTTCTCCTTGATGGTTCCCGAAAACAGGTCCCCGGCCTGCGCGACGATGCCGACCGCGGCACGCACCTCCGAGGGGTGGTATTGGCGGATATCGATGCCGTCGAGCAGCAGCTCCCCCGACGTCGGCAGGAACAGCCGGCCGATCAGCCGTCCCATCGTGGTCTTGCCGGAGCCGATGCGGCCGATGATGCCGACCCGCTCGCCAGGCTTGACCGCGATGTTGAGCCCGCTCAGAACCTCGTTTTCCGTGCCCGGATAGGCGAAGCCGACATTCCTGAAGACCAGCGCGCCGCTGCGGATCGGCCGGTTGACGAAGCCGACGGTGTCGGGGCGGTCCTCCGGTTGCGACATGATCGTGTTGATGATCTTGAGCGACAGCATCGCCTGCCGGAACCGGGCAAGCGTGATGGCGATCTGGCCGAGCGGCGCCACGGCGCGGCCGGCGAGCATCACGGTGCCGATGATGGCGCCGGTCGACACCTGGCCTTCCGAGAACGCATAGGCGCCGGCCACGACCAGGGCGACCGTCACGAATTGCTGGATGGCGCCGGTGATGTTGCCCGCCGCCGCCGAGAGCTCCTTGATTTTTTCCGACGTGTTGGCCGCGTTCTTCGAGTGCTCGCCCCATTTGCGCAGCAGGTAGGCTTCGGCGCGCAACGACTTGATCGTCTCCAGCGTCGAGATGGACTCGACCAGCAGGGCCTGGCGTTGCGACGCCTCGTTCATCGATGCCGCGACCCGCTTGCCGATCCGCCTCTGCGTGATCAGCCCGACAATGACGGAGATGACGAAGGCCAGCGCAGGTATGACCACCAGCCAGCCGCCGATGGCGTAGATGACAGCCAGAAAGACGAAGACGAAGATAGTGTCGATGAAGACGCTGATCGTGTTGGAGGTGAAGAACTCGCGCACGAATTCGTATTGCGTGACGCGGTTTGCATATTCACCCGTCGACCCGGGCCGCGCCGAAAGCGAGGAATTCAGCACTTTCTCGAACAGCAGGTAGGAAATCCGCAGGTCCGCCTTGCGACCGGCATAGTCGATCAGCGACGCCCTGGCCGTCTTCAGCAGCAGGTCGAACAGGATCGCCGCGCCGATGCCGAGCGCCAGCACCCACAGCGTCGAGATCGCCTTGTTGGGCAGGATGCGGTCGTAGACATTCATGGTGAAGATCGGCGAGGCGATCGCCAGCAGATTGATGAACACCGCCGACAGCACCACTTTCGAATAGGTGCGCCAGAACGCCCCCATCGTGCCGGTGAGCCAGTGGCGCCTTTCGATCCGCGCGGCGGTGCCGACCGTCATCTCCTCGGCCTGATTGGCATAGGTGATCGAGAAGGACGTGCCGCCGCTGATATAGCTTTCGGCGAGTTCCGACCTGTCGATCGTGGAGCGGCCGTTTTCCTGTGGCGCCGTCAGATATTGCCCGCCCTCGATTTCCGCCAGGAGGGCGATCGGCAATTGGCTGACGCGAAAGACGATGGCCGGAAGATCGAAGCGGCCGCGCAGGAAATCGCGATGGCTGAAATTCTGCACCTCCAGGCCGATGCGCTCGGCCAGATGACGGATCTCGTCCGGCTCGATGCGCGTCTCCGAAATCGGCACGCCGGCAAACAGCACCGTTTCGGCGCTCGGCCTGCCGAGATAGGCCGCCACAGCGCAGAAGCAGGCTTTGAAAGCCTCCTTGGGCGATAGGATATTAGGTTGCTGGTTCACGATCCGCCCCGAAGGACCGAAGATCGATACTACATCGGCTACTTTTTCCTGACCGGCGCGAGGATGTCGAACGGCAGATCGTTCTTCTGCTCCGACGGCGTGCGCGCATAGGTCTCGGTATCGGCCGTGGCCGGCACACCGAATTCCTCACGCGCGTAGGCCGCGGCCTGCTTGGCCGGCTGGATGTTGAGCGTCTTCAGCAATTCGCCGGTTGCGGCCAGCAGCCGGTATTCCGCGAACAGCGACGCGTAGGACGACGTGTCGGCCAGCGTCGCGGTGTTGAAGCGCGTGTTCTGGGCATCGAGCACGTCGAGCAGCGAGCGCTGCCCGACCTTGAACTGCTCGCGATAGGAGGCGACCAGCTTTTCATTGGTGGCTGCCTGCTGGCGCAGTGTCTTTGCCAGCTCCGCCTGGCGGAAGCGGCGGTCCCATGAGGTCCGGACGGCTTCCTCGATCTCGCGCAGCACCTGGTGCAGCGCAAGGCGCTGCTCGCTGGTGCGGCGAATCTGTTCCTGTTCGTTGGCCTTGTCGATGCCGCCGCGATAGAGGTTCCAGCGCAGCACCACCCGAGCCTGCAGATCGCTCGCGTCGCCATTGTCGCCGTCGATGTCATATCCGCCCCGGGCAACGCCCTCGGCGGTAACCGTCGGGCCGTATTTCGCCCGCGCCGCGTCGACCAGCGAAGCGGCGGCGTCGATGTCGCTGTTGGCCATATGGACGCGCGGGTTGTTCTGCCTGGCGAGCCCGATCGCATCGTCCAGCGACCGCGGCAGGGCGGCTGCGACATCGGCGGGCCGCGACGCGTTGGTCAGCGGCTTGCCGACATTCTTGAAGAAGCGGATCTTGGCCGCCTCGAGTTCTTCGGTCGCTTCCTGCATCCGCGCCTTGGCGGCATAAAGGCGTTCCTCGGCCTGCTGCCGGTCGGCATCGTTGAGCGCGCCGCCTGCGATGCCTTGCCTGATATCGCTGAGGATGGACTGATGGAAGCCGAGGTTCTTCTTGGCTTCGACCACGATCGAAGCCTGCAGCATGTATTCCAGATAATCCTGGACGACGGCGAGCCCGATGAACTCGGACCGTTCCAGAACCCTGAAGGACGCTCCATCGACCCGCGAGGCCTGGCGGTTCAGCTCCGCCCGCCTTGCGCCGCTGTCATAAAGCGTCTGCGAGACGGTGAGGTCTGCCTCGTTCGGATAGAGAGCTTTGTGATCCTCGTCGAGCGCGCGCCGCGTGTCGTTGTCCAGGCGGCGAACGCCGGTCGATGCTTCCAGGTCGACGCTGGGAAGGTAAAGGCCTTTGGCCTGTCGCAGCTCGAATTCGATCGCTTCGCGGTTTTCGATCGCCTGCCCAATCTCCGGATTGGACTCCACGGCGACGGCGACAGCTTCTTTGAGTGTGAGTGCGCTGGCGCTACCACAAGCCAACATTGACACCGTGACAGCAAGCGCAACGCGCCAGCCGACGGTAATTTTACCCGTCCTGGTCATTTCTACCCCGTGACTATCCCCGCGCCATTATGTTTTTATTGGCGCTTATTTGCCCAAGCCTGCCACCGGACCTTTCAGCCAGTATCTATCAGATTTTTTGGGGCCGTGAGCATATAATGGATTAGACACCCGCTAAAATTGCGATTTCCGGCATTAGGGTTAAAGCCTGTAGCAAAAATAGCACAGAAACCGGGCGCGCTCGTCGGGACTCTCCCAGTTCCAATCGCGCAGCGATGGTTATGGTCTGAAAGAAACGGCGAATCGTGCAGCGCCCGTGCACAAGCTCCTGCGAAATCTGCTGCGGCCTTGCAAAGCATGCGCAAGAAAACGCCATTTCAGCCTGGTTTGATTGGCAAACGCGGATCGTTCCCTGTATTGCCGGCCGAGCAAAAAGCCGTGGATTTTGTTGCATGACCAATATCACCCTGACCGGGCTTGCCCGCGATCTTGCCCGACGCGCCGCCGAGGGCAGGCCGGTGCGCATCGGCGTCATCGGCTCCGGCGAGATGGGGACCGATCTGGTGACGCAGGGCATGCTGATGCCGGGCATCTCGATCGCGGCCATCTCCACGCGCCGTCCGCACACCGCCCGTGAGGCGATCCGCATCGCCTATGGCGACGAGGCGATGTCCGCCGAGGCCGAGACCGGCTCCGGGGTCACCCGGGCGATCGAGAGCGGCAGGATCGCCATCACCTCGAACGAGATGCTGGTCACCAACCCGCTGATCGACGTCGTCATCGACGCTACCGGAAAACCTGGCGTCGCCGCCGATTTCGACCTGATGGCGATGGAGCATGGCAAGCATCTGGTGATGATGAACGTCGAGGCTGACGTGACCATCGGCTGCTACCTGAAGCAGCAGGCAGACCGGCTGGGTGTCGTCTATTCGGTCGGCGCGGGCGACGAGCCGTCAAGCTGCATGGAGCTGATCGAATTCGCCTCGGCGCTTGGGCTAGGCATCGTCGCGGCCGGCAAGGGCAAGAACAATCCGCTCAACCACGACGCGGTTCCCGACGACTACCGGGAAGAGGCGGCGCGCCGCAACATGAACCCGCGCATGCTGGTCGAGTTTGTCGACGGCTCGAAGACCATGGTCGAGATGTGCGCCATTGCCAACGCCACCGGGCTGGTCCCGGATGTTCCAGGCATGCACGGCCCCAGGGCCGATCGCGATCAGCTGGCCAAGGTGCTGATCCCGAAAGAGCGTGGCGGGCTCCTGTCGAGGAAAGGCGTCGTCGATTACACGATCGGCAAGGGCGTGGCGCCCGGCGTTTTCGTCATCGTCGAGGCGATGCACCCGCGCGTCGTCGAACGCATGGACGATCTCCATGTCGGCACGGGCCCTTATTACGGCCTGTTCCGGCCCTATCACCTGACTTCGCTGGAGGTGCCGCTCACCGCCGCCCGCATCATGCTCTACGGCAAGCCCGATATGGTGCCTCTGCCGAGGCCGGTGGCGGAAGTCTGCGCAGTCGCCAAGCGCGACCTTGCCGCCGGGGAGACCCTGGATGCGATCGGCGAGACTTGTTACCGCTCCTGGACCATGACCGTCGGCGATGCCCGCGCCGTCCGCGCCGTCCCGGTCGGCTTGCTCGAAGGCGGCAAGGTGCTGAAGCCGGTGAACAAGGGCGAGTTGTTGACTGAGGACAATGCCGTGCCGGACCGGACAACGAGGCTCTACGCCCTGCGCCGGCTTCAGGATGACATGCTCTACGGAACGAAGATTACTTCCCCAGCTCTATCGACCTGAGCCGCGCGGCTTCCACGGCTTCGGTGACGAGCTTCGTCAAGCGGTCGCCGCCCATCAGCACTGCAAGCGCCGCAGCGGTGGTGCCGTTGGGGCTGGTCACCTGCTGGCGCAGCACGCCCGGCTCCTCGTCTGCTTCCGCGGCGAGCGAGGCGGCGCCGAAGACGGTCTGCATGGCAAGCAGCTTGGCGGTTTCGGCGGGAAGACCGGCCTTCTCGGCCGCGACCGTCAGCGCCTCGATGAAGTGGAAGATATAGGCCGGGCCTGAGCCGGAGACGGCCGTCACGGCGTCCATGAGGCCCTCGTCGTCGATCGTCGTCACGACGCCGCTCGCCGAAAGCAGCTCAAGGACGAAGCGGCGGACGTCGTCGGAGACCAGCGGGTTGGAGAAAACGACCATCATGCCTTTGCCGATCGCCGCCGGCGTGTTCGGCATGCAGCGGATGACCGGCGCGAGCTCGCCCAGGATTTCCTCGAAAGTGGCGACCGGCGTGCCGGCCGCAATGCTGAGAAAGCTGGTCCTGCCGTCGCCGAAGCGCCTGTACTGCGCCGTCACCTCGCGGATCACCTGCGGCTTTACCGCGATGACGACGAGATCGGGCACGGCATCGGCCGGAATGCCGGCGGCGTCGGCGGCAGCACGGCAGCCCAGATGTTCGGCGCGCCGGCGCAGTTCCGCGTTGGGCTCGACCACGAACACCGCTTGCGGCTCGAGCTTGGCGGATTTCAGCCAGCCCGAGAGCATGGCGTAACCCATATTGCCGCAACCGGCGAGAATGAGCCTGATCGTCATGAAAACCTCCGAGAAGGCTCTCCTTAGACGGTTGCGCCGCAGTGGAAAAGAGCAGTCGGCGGGAGATCGATCGGCCAGGATTAGTTTGAAAGGCGAACCGGGATCGGCCGCAGCGAGACTTGTCTCAAGCCGAGTACGCCGAGCACGAAGAACAGCCAGACGGGATCGCCGCGATGGAAGAAGAAGCTTTCCAGGAAACCGTTCAGCGCCGTAAACAGCACCACCATCATGAAAAAGTCGCCGAGGAAGATGTTTTCCTTGCGCGCCGGGATGCGCATATAGTCGCGCAAAGGGGCGATCAGGAAGGTGTAGACGGCGACGCAGAGCGCCGGGATGCCCATCAGTACGGCGATGTCGAGATAGCCGTCGTGACCGTGAACGATGGTGCGGATATCCCAGGGCCGGTCGAAGGGCTGGTCCTGGTTGAGCAGCAGTGGCGTCCCCCAGAAGCTTTCATAGCCGTAGCCGGTCCAGGGCTTCTTCGCCAGCATCTCGCCGGCGAACTCCCAGAGCGTCGTGCGTCCGGTGTAGGTGAGATCGGGGAAATAGATTGCCGCCAGATGCTTCACCGGCGCGATGAAGACGATGCCGAGCGTGCCGACGGCGGTCGCGCTGATGGCCAGCGCAAATAGGATCGGCGTGCCGTGCCGCATGCCGATGAGGCTGGGCAGCACGACGATCATGATCGAGAACGGGATCAGCCCGGCGGTCGTCTTGGAGCCGGTGTGCAGCATGAAGATCATCGCCGCGCAGAAGATGCCGGCGCCCCACCAGCGCTGGCCGCGCCGGAAGAGGTACAGTCCGGCGAAGCTGAAACAGGCCATCACCGGACCGGCGATGTTCTTGTGCGTGAAGACGCCGCGCCACAGGCCGGCATGCTCGGGCTCCTGCGAGTCGGCGGTGTGAAGCGCTTCATGCGGGAAGACAACCAGGCCGACATAGGAAAGACCGATCACCACGACGGCGGTGAAGATGACCATCCTGGCGAAGGAATCGGCATCGCGCGGCAACACCAGGATCGTCGCCATGGTGATGATGCCGATCATGGTGAAGGAGGCGGCGCGCATCGCCGCGGGCGGATCGGTGGCAAGCACCACCGACAGGAAGAAGAAGCCCAGCATCAGCGCCCAGGAAGGGCTCACCAGCGAGCGCACCACGCGCGGGTCGGCGAAGGCCAGCAGCGAGAAGATGGAGACCGCGCCGAGCGAGCCGAAGCCGAGTTGGTTGACGATGTCGCCGCCGTCGCCCGTCAGTTCCGCGCCTGCCGGCTGGAAGGGCCGGAACGAGACGATGATGACGGTGAACAGGAGCGCGGCGATAGCCGTCGCCACACCTTCCCTGGTGAAGACGGCGCCAAGCGGCGCGTGCTCAATTCTTCTCAGGCTGCCGGTACTGCTCATTGGCATATCCGAATTCGGCGAGCACCCGGCCGAGCGCGACATAGACTGGATAGAGGCTCGTCGTCAGCGAGCCGGTGCGCGCCAGCCGGATGGCGCCGCGCAGCGGCGAGGCGGCGAGCAGCGCCAGGCTCTTCAGGAAAACCTTGAGGCCGGCAAGCGGCGTGCCGGCGCGCTTCTTCTTTTCGACCAGCGTCGAGATCACGCCATTGCGCAGACTGCGGGCGCGGATCCAGTCGGCCTCGACGCGCCGGGCAGGGACAGTTTCGTTGACCTTTGCCTCGGCGCACCAGCCGAGCACGAGGCCTTTTTGCGCGCACCGGCTGAGAAAGTCGGAATCGCCGCCGCCCATGAAATTGAACCTGAGATCGAGGAAGGGCGGTCCCATGTCCTTAAGCACGTTGCGACCGAGCAGCAGGTTGCCGGACGAATAGAGCGCCGGCACGCGGCCCGTCTCCCGATAGGGCGGCGCGAACACCGGGTGCTCAGCCCATCTGGCATGCGAGGCATCGGCAAAGATGGGTACCTGCGGGCCGCCGACAATGTCGGCTTCAAGTGTCTCCGCGGCGCCGCACATGCGCTCGAGCCAGTCTGGCTCGGCGATCTCGTCGTCATCGATGACCAGCAGGTGGCGAAAATTGGGAAACTGCAGGATCGCCGTCTGCCAACCGGCATTGTAGGCGCTGCAATTGCCGCGCTCATGCGCAATGATGACCATGCCGGGCATCTCGCCGCTTTCGAACAGGGGCAGCACCGCCTTGGCGCCCTCGCGCGCCTCGGCCTCATTTTCCATGACGATGACGGCAAAGCGCCTGCCGGTCCGTTGCGCCTTGAGCGAAGCCAGCGTTTCCAGCACCTGCTTTGGCCGTTTGAAGGTCGGCAGCGTCACGACTGCCACGACGGTCTCGGCGGCAAGCCCCGGCGACCGTCCCGCGATCGATACAGAAGCGTCGGACGGCAAAGGGATCATCCGTTTCCAGCAGCGAGGGTTGGAGCCCTCGATAGCATCGCGGTGATAACGTTTCGTTAATCACCTTGTCGCCCGTCCTTCGGAAAAGCCGGGTCTTCGGCCTTTGACAGTGCCATTTAATCAAGGCTTCACCGCGTTTTGCTACCGGCTGCAGCCAAGGATAGGTGAGATGCATCTGCTGTTCGCCACATCGATCGTGCCTGATGGCGCTCTCGCCTCAGGCTACGAGATTGCCAACGCCGCGATCATCGACGCGCTGCGGCGCGCCGGCGTGCGCGTGACGGTGATCGGCTTCATCTGGCCGGGCAAAGCCCCGTCCGATCCGCAAAACACCGTCGTGCTCGACGCCGTCGAGGTGCGCACCGAAAGCGCGTCGCCGCTGCAAAAGCTTGCCTGGGTGGGCAAGGCGGTTCTCTCCGGTCTTACCTTTTCCTCCGTCAAGCTGCGTGTCGTTGCCGATGCGCAAGTCCGCGACGCCATCGAACGCGCCGGTCCCTTCGACGGCTATGTCCTAAACTCGGTGCAGTTCGCCGGCGCCTTTGAGAAGGTTCTCGCCGACCGTCCATTCGTCTTCGTCGCGCACAATGTCGAGCACCGCTCGGCCGAGGAAAATGCGGCCGCGGCCGGCAGCGCGCTTCAGCGCTGGATGTTCCGCCGCGAGGCCAGGCTCCTCAAGGTCATGGAAGAGCGGCTCTGCGGCGCCGCGCGCTTTGTCTTCACGGTGGCCGAGGAAGACCGCGCGGCACTTGGCGTCGCTTCCGACCGGCGCTCCGCGGTGCTGCCGCTGGTCACCCGTGCGCAGGCGCCGACAAGCAGGGCGAAGCGGCATATCGATTGCGACGCCGCGCTGATCGGCACCTGGACCTGGCAGCCGAACCGCATCGGCCTCGACTGGTTCCTGACCAAGGTCGTGCCGCATCTGAAGCCGGATTTCCGCATCAGGATCGCGGGCATTGTGCCTTCCGGCATCAGCTCGCCGCATCCCGGCGTTTCCTTCGTCGGCAGGGTTCCGGATGCGCAGGCCTTCGTGCGCGGCGCCGCCGTCATTCCCTTGATCAGCACCGCCGGCAGCGGCGTGCAGTTGAAGACCATCGAGACCTTCGAGCTTGGCCTGCCGTCCGTCGCCACCAGTCGCTCGCTGCGCGGCATCGGCTATCGCCCCGACAATTGCGTAGTGACCGACGATCCGATTGCTTTCGCGGCGGCGCTGCAGGCGGCTGCGGCCCATGTCCGCGACGTGGATGGCAGCGCCTTTCATCGCCGCCAGCTCAAGGCGCTCGACGTCGCGATCGGGCTTGGCCTGGAGAAGCTCGGCGCCGTCAGGCAGGAGGCGGCCGCGTGAACATGCACACCGCGCGCGCCGCTTTCGGCTTTGATATGCTCAAGACCATTTTGGGTATTCCGGTGCTGGCCATACGCTGGGACGAGGCCATCGCCTTGCTCACCAGGCTGATCGACGAGCGTCGCTTCACCAAGGTGAGCTTCCTCAACGCCCATAACGCCAACCTTGCCTGCACCGACCCGGTGTTTGCCGAGGCGCTGGAAAACTTCCTCATCCTGCCCGACGGCGTCGGCGTCGACATGGCGGCAAAGCTGCTTTACGGTGCGCCTTTCCCGAGCAATCTCAACGGCACGGACTTCATTCCGGCCTTCCTGCAGGCCTCGTCGCATCCGCTGACGGTGGCGCTGCTCGGCACGACGCGCGCCAATGCCGAAGCCGCATGCGCGAAGCTCTCGACGCTCGCCATGCAGCACAAATTCGTCGTCGTCCATGACGGCTTCTTCTCGGCCGCCGAGGAGCCGGCGATCCTCGAGCGCATCGCCAGGCTGCGGCCGGATGTGCTGCTTGTCGCCATGGGTGTGCCGCGCCAGGAATTGTGGATCGAGCGCCACATCGACAGCCGCCATTGCACGCTGCCGGTCGCAGTCGGCGCCCTGCTCGATTTCATGAGCGGCTCGGTGCCGCGCGCGCCGCTATGGCTGCGCCGGCTGCGGCTCGAATGGCTGTTCCGCCTGTGGATCGAACCCGGCCGCCTGTGGCGCCGCTATATTGTCGGCAATCCGCTCTTCCTGTGGCGCGTCGTCAAGCAGAAGCTGTTGCGTATACCGCTGCCGCTGGAGGCGCGCCGGTGAACAGCCGCTTCGTTCCGGACGCCTCCACTGCGGTCGAAGCGCTGCCGCGCATGCCCTTGGCTGCGATCGTCACCGCAAGCTACGCTCCCGATTTCGAGCGCTGCCGGCTTTTATGCGAAACCGTCGATCGCCACGTCACCGGCATGGCGCATCATTATATCCTCACCGAACATCGCGATGTCGCGCTGTTTCGCCAGCTGGAAGGCAGCCGCCGCAGCGTTGTCGACGAGCGGGACCTGTTGCCGCGCTGGCTGCGCGTGTTCGACGATCCGCTGAGCGGCTTCCGCCGCCGCGTCTGGCTGAGCCTGAAAACGCAGCCGCTGCGCGGCTGGCATGTGCAGCAGCTGCGCCGCATCGCCATTGCCGGGCAGGCAAAGGAAGACGTGCTCGTCTTCTGCGATTCCGACGTCGCCTTCCTGAAGCCGTTCGACGCGAACGCCTTCTGGCGCGACGGCAAGGTGCGGCTGTTCCGGCGTGACGGCGTGCTGGCGAGCGATGGACATGACGAGCATCGCATCTGGTCGCGCAATGCCGGCGCCGCGCTTTGCATCGATCCCTCCAATCCATCGAGCCACGACTACATCTCGACGCTGATCGCCTGGCGCCGCGAGACGGTCAACGCCATGTGCGAGCGCATCGAGAAGGTGCATGGTCGCGACTGGGTCGGCGTGGTCGGCTCGGCGCGAAAATTCTCCGAATGCATGATCTATGGCCGCTATGTCGACGACGTGCTTCAAGGCGCAGGCCATTTCCACGGCTCGGAGGAGTTCTGCCGCGTCCACTGGAACGGCGAGCCGCTGTCCGACGAGGAATTCCGCCGCTTCGTCGACGCTATGGCGCCGGAACAGGTGGCAATCGGCATGCAATCCTTCATCGGCACCGATACCGGCCGCATCCGCCGCCTGATAGGGCTTTCCGCGTAAGGCTCAGATCGCCTTGGCCGGCCGGCGCATGGCCGAATAGGTCAGCAGCATCGAGGCGAGATAAAGCAGCAGGAAGACGATGTTGAGCGACAGGACCAGATTGGCCGTGTCGGGGATGGTGGTCAGCACATAAGTGAGCAGAACCGCCTTCAAGCCGGCGAGCAGGCCGAGATTGATCGCCCGCACCGCCGTCTGGCCGCGCGCGAAGAGCAGCTCGGCCTGATATTCGACGAGGTTGCGCAAGCCCGGCACGCAGACCGCGAGAGCCACCAGCGGCGCTGCCTCGGCGACATTCCTGCCGAGCGCGTTTGGGAAGAAGTGGAGCACGATGCCGAGCGACACGAGCGCGAGCGTCGAGACCAGGAACACGCCGCCTTCGATGCCGCTCTTCACCGCCAGCCGCGACAACAGCTCCGGCGCCCGCATCATGCGCTGCACCAGCATCATCGAGAAGGTGCGGATCGGGATCGCGGTGAGATCGACCAGCCGCATGATGATGGCGTAGATGCCGGCCAGATGCGGCCCGCCGATCGACAGCACCAGCAGCTTGTCGAACTCCATCTGCAGATAGAACAGCACTTCGGAGCTGGCGACATAGATGGAATCGGCGAGCCGCCTGAAATAGAGCTCGGTGCGCAGCCGCAGCCGCTGGCGCGGATAAAAGAAGACGAAGGCGACGACGAGCGAGGCGGCATTGGCGCCAATATAGAACAGCGACCAGACGCCGATCGTGTGCCGCGCGCCAAGCATGAACAGGATCGCGCCGACTGCCCTGAGCGCCGTCGCCAGGATGGCGAGCACGGCCGCCCGCCCGAACTTGCCGAGCCCGTTGTTGACGATCAGCGCCACTTCGACCGGTCGCCACAAAAGCGCCTCGGCGAAGACGACAGCGGCGAAGGCCGATAGCGGCACGGTCCCGGCGAAGAAGATCAGATAGACGCCGTAGGACGCAGCGGCGAGGAACGGCAGCGACAGGACGCCGAGAAGCAGGAAACCGGCGGTGAACGTGCCGATCAGGTTGGGGCGGATGGTGGCGGTGCGGTAGAGCGCCGAAATAAAGCCGAAGGCGAGGATGCGCGACAGCATGATGCCGGCGGCCGAGGCGGTTGCGAACATGCCGAATTCGGTGATCGAAATCGTGTTGGCCAAAGCGATGAAATAGGCGAGCGAAAACACCAGCCGACCGCCGGCGCCGCTGATCGCAGAGAAATAATCGAATACCAGTTTCCGGCGGGTGGCCACGAAGTGGCCGATCCGCGCGAAGCTCCGCCCTTGCGGCATGTCGCTGGCCTGGGTCATACCCGGGCGATAGATAGGCTGCAAAGTTTAACGCGGCGTTCTGGCGGCCGTCCCGGCGGCCTGAAATGCGGTGAACAGGGGCGAAAACTGTGCCCGCCGAGGCGCAAAATTAACCGTTTGTTTCCTATGCCTGTTTAGCGTGGCTTAACGATTGGCCGATCCGCGCGCCCAAGCCGCCAGAGAGCAAGTTCCAGGACAATGGTCGACAGGGATAACCGTGATGACTGGAGGCGCGAGCGTTCTCTGCTCGCGCTCGGCCAAGCGATGCGTGGCGACGACAAGACGGTTTCGATCGGCGACCGGGCCAATTCCTCTTGGCGCGAGGACGCCGCCGCGCGCCATCGCGCCGCGCGTTCCGAGCGCGAAGAAAAGTTGAATCCGCGCCCCGCCGAAATCGGCGGATTTGACCACGATCAGGCGGATCCAGTCGAAACAGGCGACGACCGGGCCGCGTCACTAGGGCAGGGCTACGGGGGCACTGCGGAAGGTCACCAACCGCATGCCGCTCCGGAACCTCGTCATACAAGCCGACCACCTGCTATCGACGATTCCCAGGAATGGAAACCGCTGATCGACCCGGTGCAGGTGATTGGCGGCATCGCTCGCTCCAAAGCGCTGATCCTGTCCACCACCATCCTGGGCGCCGCGCTTGGCATAGTCCTCGCGCTGTCGACGCCGAAGAAATACGAAGCTACGACCGAGCTAACCATCGAGCCGGGCGACCTGAAACTTGCCGAACGCGATCTCACCCAATCGGTGGGTGAGCCCGACGCGGCATTGGCCGTTGTCGAAACCCGCATCAAGATGGTCACATCAGGCAAGGTTCTTGACGAGGTCGTCAAGGAGCTCAACCTCGTCAACGACCCGGAGTTCAACGGTCAGGGGTCTGGCGGCCTCGGCGTCGCGTCGTTCTTGCGCTCGATGATTTCGCGAGATGACCAGCCGGCCGGCAGCGACGAGATTCGCCGCCAGGCGCTGGCCGTCGGCAATCTGGCCGACAGCCTGTCGGTCGAGCGCACGGGCAAGACTTTTGTCATCTCCATCAGCGCCACCACGCGCAATGGCGAGAAATCGGCAGAGATAGCTAACACGACGAGAGACGTCTTCCAGCGGGAGATCGGCAACTACCAGTCAGAAATGGCCGGACGTGCGACGAGCGCGCTGACGTCGAAGCTCGATGAGCTGCGCAAGGGCGTCGAGACGGCCGAACGCAACGTTGAGGATTTCAGGGCGACGCACGACCTTGTCGACGCGCAGGGCCACCTGATCAGCGATGATCAGATGTTGAAGCTCAACGAGCAGCTTTCCGTCGCCCGCGCCCGCACGCTCGAGCTGAACGCCCGCGCCGCCTCGGCGCGCTCGCTGAACGTCAACTCGGTCCTCAGCGGCACGTTGCCGGAAGAGATCAACTCCAACATGATGAGCGAGCTGCGCTCGCAATATGCGGCGCTGAAGCAGGAAGCCGACCGCGCCGCGATCAAGTTCGGGCCGCGTCATCCTGAGCTGCAGGCGCTAAACGCCCAGCTTGCCGGCGCGCGCGAACGCATCACCGCCGAGCTGCAGCGCATCGCGTCCTCGCTGCAGGTCGACCTGAAGCGCTCCGTTCAGCTCGAGCAGGACTTGTCCTCGCGCCTGGCCCAGGCCAAGGTGCAGAGTGGCGATGTGAACAACAATCTTGTTTCGCTGCGCGAACTGGAACGCGAAGCCGCCGCCAAGCGCTCGGTTTATGAGCAGTATTTGCTGCGCGCCAAGGAAACCGGCGAGCAAAAGAACGTCAATTCGGCCAACATCAACGTGCTTTCGCCGGCTCAACCGCCGCTGGAGGCCAAGGGGCCGACGCGTGTCCTGATGGCCTTGGCGGGGCTGTTCGCCGGCCTGTTTGCCGGCATCGGCCTCGGCGCGCTGCGCGGCATCCTTGCCAGCCTGCGCGAGACGGCCAATGCACGCTCGCGTCGCGCGACTGAAGACCGTCCTTCTGCGCTTGAGAGCAATTCCAATCGGGCCGCCCCACCGGCGCCGCCACCACTCGCCACGCCGCCGGCTTCGCCTGTCGCTCCGCCGCCACCTCCGGCTTTCACACCAGCACCGGCTCCGCCTTTCATGCCGCCTCCGCCTTCATCCTTCACGCCGTCTCCGGCAGCGTCATTCACACCGTCGCCTGCTTCACCGCCGGTTCCACCACCGGTGTCGACGACTGCACCGGCTCCGGTCAAATCCGTCACGCCGCCGCCGGAACCGGCCAACGATGCCGGCCGTCCCGGGCTTTTCGGCTCGCTTGCCTCGGCGGTTCGCTATTTCGTGCGGCGCGAGCCGGCTGAAACGGTCGATATGGACTCTGTCCCGCCTGAAAGCGCCTGGCGGGCGCCCACCCTGGAAGAACGCTATCCCCGGGTTCAACCATCGGCGCGGGAGAATTTCCGGCAGCCATACGAGCAGGGCTATTCCTATTCGTACCGGCCGGACCACGGCCGGACCGATCCCTACGACGATCATTATTCGGCATCGGCGGCATCCTATCATCCGCGGTCGCCGGCCGCCGGCGAGGCCGACCAGCCCCCCGCCGACCAGTCCCCTGCCGGCCAGCAAGGCGAGATCGACGAGATCCGCGCCAGCCTGCGCGAATTCCGCGAGGCGGTGCGCGAGCTGACCGAAAGCCGCACGCGCCGCCGCTATTTCTAAACTATCCGTATTTCTGGACGGCTCGCGGTTCGATAAAAGCGGCCGGTTTCGGGTTTACGGCATCCGACGACGCTTTGACGGGATTGCCTTGTCGAATTTTCGTGAAAATGCCGCGTTGCATTCGGGCCGCAAGCGTCTCGCTTTGGCGGATCGACAATGCCGATCGAGGAAATGGGGCCGTGCGTCGATGCGGCCTCGAAGCGAAGCTGAGGGTTAGTGATGGCCGAAGTGATTGATGGGAAGAGTGTCGCCGAGGACGTGGTTTCGAAGGTCAAGGCTCTGACCGCGGAGCTGTCGGCCAAAGGGGCCACCAAGCCCGGCCTTGCGGTGGTGATCGTCGGCGAGGATCCGGCAAGCCAGGTCTATGTCGCCTCGAAATCGCGCACCGCCAAGGAATGCGGCTTCCATTCGCTCCAGCATACGCTGCCGGCCGACACCACCGAGGAGCAATTGCTGAAGATCATCGGCGACCTCAACGCCGATAAGTCTATCCACGGCATCCTCGTGCAACTGCCGCTCCCCGGCCATATCGACGCCGGCAAGGTGATCCAGACGATCGCGCCGGAAAAGGATGTCGACGGCTTCCACTTCATCAATGTCGGCAAGCTCGGCACCGGCGAGCTCGACACGGCCTTCGTGCCCTGCACGCCGGCAGGCTCCATGCTGTTGATCGAGCGGGTGCGCGGCAAGGACCTTTCCGGCCTCAACGCCGTCGTCGTCGGCCGCTCCAACATCGTCGGCAAGCCGATGGCCAACCTGCTGCTCGCCGCCAACTGCACGGTCACTATTGCCCACAGCCGCACCAGGGATCTCCCGGCGCTTGCTCGCACCGCCGATATCCTGGTCGCCGCGGTCGGCCGTCCGGAAATGGTCAAGGGCGATTGGGTCAAGTCCGGCGCGACCGTCATCGACGTCGGCATCAACCGCATCCCCGCGCCCGAAAAGGGCGAAGGCAAGAGCCGCCTGGTCGGCGACGTCGCCTATGCCGAAGCGGCCAAGCTCGCGGGTGCGATCACGCCGGTGCCGGGCGGCGTCGGACCGATGACCATTGCCATGCTGATGGCGAACACTGTAGCTTCCGCCTACCTTGCGGCCGGGTTGAAGCGGCCGTCCTTCTGATTTGAGAAAGCCTCGGCATTGCCGAACCTGACCGCTCCCCAGCATTTTGCAGCCAAGTGGAACCACTTGGCGCTGCACAAATGCGGCTGAAATAAAGGGACAGAGCGGGATGCCCCACTCGAACCAGTCGCATCCCGTTCTCGAGCGGCCGATCACGAGCGATCCCGTTCAGGGCGGCCGCCAGTTCGGCTTCCTCTTGGTCGACAAATTCTCGATGTTCTCGCTGGCGGCCGCCATCGACTGCTTCCGCTCGGCGAACCGACTGCTCGGCCGCGATTTCTATGGCTGGACGACGATCTCGGCCGACGGCGACGCGGTCATGGCCTCGAACGGCCTGCCGTTGAAGATCGACTATTCGGTCGCCGACATGCCGCCGGTCGACATCCTGTTCGTTTCGGTCGGCCTCTCCATCGAATTTCCCGGCAAGAGCAAGGTTCTGGCGGCGCTGCGCAGCTGGGGGCGGCGCGGCAATGCGCTCGGCGCCCTGTCGGTCGGCTCTTATCTCCTGGCCGAAGCCGGGCAGCTCGACGGCTATCGCTGCACCATCCATTGGGAGAACCGCGCCGGCTTCATGGAGCGTTTCCCCGACATCAACTGCACCGGCAACGTCTTCGAGATCGACCGCAAGCGTTACACCTGTGCCGGCGGCACCACCTCGATCGACCTGATGCTGGAGATCGTGCGCGGCGATTTCGGCTCCAACCTCGCCAACGGCGTCGCCAACCAGTTCCAGCACGAGCGCATACGCTCGGCCGGCGACCGCCAGCGCGTCGGCCCCGAACGGGACCTCACCGGCAAGTCGGAGAAGCTGAGGCGCATCGTCGAGTTGATGGCCGATCATCTCGACGAACCGCTGTCGGCGGTGCAGCTCGCCAAGTCGGCGGGGCTGTCGGTGCGCCAGGTCGAGCGCCTGTTCCTGCGCCATTTGAGCGTCACCCCCGGCCGCTACTATATGCGGCTGCGGCTCGAACGCGCGCGCGAATTGCTGCGCCAGACCAACATGCCGATTCTCGACGTGGCGATCGCCACCGGCTTCACCTCGCACTCCTATTTCGCGCAGAGTTACCGGCTGCAGTTCGGCCGTCCGCCATCGGAAGAGCGGCGCACCACTTATTGAGTGACTCGCCGGCCTTCGGACTTGTCTCCGAATGCCGCCTCAAATAGCTTTCGCAACGCGGACGAGGGTTGCTCTCAGGAGATTTCCATGGCGGGACTGATACGGAGCGTCGCTGCGGCGCTCCTGCTTTTGTCGATGACCGGTTTCGGCTTTGCCGCCAACAAGGTCATCATCATTCTTGATGCATCAGGCTCGATGTGGGCCCAGATCGACGGCAAGCCGAAGCTGGAGATCGCGCGTGAATCGCTGCGCACGGTGCTTCAGTCGGTTCCCGCCGACGACGAGATCGGCTTCATGGCCTATGGCCATCGCACCAAAGGTAGTTGCGACGACATCGAGTTGATCGTTCCGCCGCAGGCCGGTTCAGCCAGCGCTATCTCGTCGGCAGCCGACAGCATGAAATTCCTCGGCAAGACGCCGCTCACGGCCGCCGTCAAGCAGGCGGCGGAAGCGCTCAAATACACCGAGGACAAGGCCACCGTGGTGCTGATCACCGACGGGCTCGAGACCTGCGGCGGCGATCCTTGCGCGCTAGGCAAGGAGCTGAAGGAAAGCGGCGTCGACTTCACCGCCGATGTCGTCGGCTTCGGCCTGACCGCCGACGAGGGCAAGCAGATCGCCTGCCTCGCCGAAAACACCGGCGGCAAATACATCCAGGCCTCCGATGAGAAGGCGCTGCAGGAAGCTCTGGTCGAGACCGTCACGGCTCCGGCGCCGACGCCCGCTCCGTCACCCGCGCCAGCGCCCGAGCCCGCCAAGCCTGAATTCAATTTCACGCCGAGCGTGGTCATGGCCGAGGGCGGTCCCGAAATCTCCGACAACAGCAACGCTTGGGAAATCTACAAGGCCAATGCGGACGGCTCGCGCGGCGACCAAGTCATGACCGAGTATGGCGAGCTGAAAACCAATCTCGAACCGGGCGACTACATCGTCGTCGGCCGCGTCGACGAGGCGAGGAGCGAGCAGAAGATCAAGATAGAGGCTGGCAAGACCTACAGCCCGCTGTTCACGCTGAACGCCGGCACTTTGGTCATCCACCCGCATGCTAGCCAGGGCTCGGAGATCAGCGGCGAAGCGCGTGTCGATTTCGCCTATCCTGGCGGCAGCACCACGCACTATGGCGACGCCAAGGCGACCGTCCCCGCCGGCGAGCAGAAAGTGAAGGTGCAGATCGGCGCCGGCACTGCGACCGAGACGGTCCGGCTTGCCGCCGGGCAGACCGTCGAGAAGGACATCGTCGTCGGCGTTGGTCATGCCGTGCTCAACGCCTACTACACCGCCGGCGGCGACAAGGCCGACAATTCCGGCATCGGCTTTGAGGTCGTCAAGGCGAAGAAGAAGATCGACGGCTCGCGTGAAAGCGTGGAGCATTCCTACGGACCTGACAGCAAGTTCTGGCTGCCGCCGGACGACTATGTCGCGCTCACCACGCTCGATCTTGCCGTCGTCGAGCAGCCCTTCAGCATCAAGGCCGGCGACAATCAGGACATCAAGGTCGCGCTCGATGCGGGCGTGCTGGCGATGTCGGCACCCGGCGCCTATTCGATCGAGGTGTTGTCGTCGAAGAAGGACATCGAAGGCAAACGCAAGTCGCTGGGCCTGACTTACGGTGATAGTTGGCAACAGGCGATCTCCGCCGGCGACTATGTGGTCGTGCGCCACATGTCCGCTGAAGGCCAGGAGAAGGAATTGCCGGTGACGATCAAGGCCGGCGAGCGGACCGAGATCACCGTTCAGTAGGCGTGGTTAGCGAACGAACGAAAAAGGGCGGCTCCGAGCCGCCCTTTTTCGTAAGGCACATTGGGGAAGACGTCAGGCGTTGCCAAACGCGGCGGCGCCGTGATCGGCCCGCCCGACCAACTGTCGGAAGCCCGCGAACAGCTCTCGGCCGAAGCCGAACTCGTTGCCGATGAGGTCGGCGTCGGCCGTGCGGCGCAGCGCGAATTCCGTCCCCGGCACCAGCACTTCCAGCGTGCCGGCATCGGCGTCTAGCCGGATGACATCGCCGTCATGGATCCTGGCGATCGGTCCGTCCTCGACCGCTTCCGGCGTCACATGGATCGCTGCCGGCACCTTGCCGGAGGCGCCCGACATGCGCCCGTCGGTCACCAGCGCGACACGCTGGCCGCGATCCTGCAGGATGCCGAGCACGGTGGTTAGCTTGTGCAGTTCCGGCATGCCGTTGGCCTTCGGCCCCTGGAAGCGGATCACGGCGATGAAATCGCCGGTAAGCTGGCCGGCCTTGAAAGCGTCGTTGAGGCCCTGCTGGCTGTCGAACACCTTGGCCGGCGCCTCGATGACGCGACGTTCGGGCTTGACCGCAGAGGTCTTGATCACGGCATGGCCGAGATTGCCGGCCAGCACTTTCAAGCCGCCGGTCGGCTGGAACGCTTTCTTGACCGGCGCCAGCACCTTCTCGTCGCCGCTGTTGAGCGGCGCCGCTTCGCGCACGACGCTGCCGTCATCGCCAAGCCTCGCCTCGACCGCGTAGGGCCGCAGGCCTTCGCCCCACACCGTCTGCACATCCTCGTGCAACAGGCCTTCGTCGAGCAATTCGCGGATCAGGAAGCCGAGCCCGCCTGCCGCGTGAAAGTGGTTCACGTCGGCAAGCCCGTTCGGATAGACGCGCGCGAGCAGCGGCACGGCCTCCGACAGGTCGGAAATGTCCTGCCAGGTCAGCGCGATGCCGGCGGCGGCGGCCATGGCTATGAGGTGGATCGTGTGGTTGGTCGAGCCGCCAGTGGCGTGCAGCCCGACGACCCCGTTGACGACCGAGCGCTCGTCGATCATGCGCCCGACCGGCGTATAGGCATTGCCGAGCGCGGTGATCGCCAGCGCGCGCTTTGCCGCTTCCCTGGTCAGCGCGTCGCGCAGCGGCGTGCCCGGATTGACGAAGGAGGCGCCGGGCGTGTGCAGGCCCATGATCTCCATCAGCATCTGGTTCGAATTGGCGGTGCCGTAGAAGGTGCAGGTGCCCGGCCCGTGATAGGATTTGGACTCCGCTTCCAGCAGTTCGGCGCGGCCGACCTTGCCTTCGGCATAAAGCTGGCGGATCCTGGCCTTCTCGTCATTCGCGAGACCGGTCGTCATCGGCCCGGCCGGGATGAAGACCGCAGGCAGATGCCCGAAGGTGAGCGCTGCGATCACCAGCCCGGGCACGATCTTGTCGCAGACGCCGAGGAAGACGGCGGCGTCGAACATGTTGTGCGACAGGCCGATCGCCGCCGCCATCGCGATCACGTCGCGTGAGAACAGCGACAGCTCCATGCCGGGCTGGCCTTGGGTGACGCCGTCGCACATCGCCGGCACGCCGCCGGCGACCTGGGCGATACCGCCTGCCTCGCGCGCGGCTTCCTTGATCAGTGCCGGGAACGTCTCGAAGGGCTGATGCGCCGACAGCATGTCATTGTAGGAGGTGATGATGCCGAGGTTCGGCACGCGGTCGCCCCCGAGCGCGATCTTTTCGGATGGGCTGCACACGGCAAAGCCGTGGGCGAGATTGCCGCAGCCCAGCACCGCGCGGTTGGCGGTGCGGCTGGAAGCCTCCGCGATACGGCCGAGATAGGCTTCGCGGCCGGCCCTCGAACGTTGGCGGATGCGTTCCGTGATGGTTTCGATGTCGCGTCTGGCTGTCATGGTCCGTCCTTTCGAGCCCGGCAACGTCCTCCCTCTGCCGCCGGGCTGTCCTCATCTGAAATCAGGGTGCCCAGAACACCTCTATCGGTCTAGGCGCCGCCTCGATCACTCTGCGGATGGGCTTCTTCGCGCCAGGACTCATCGCGCCGTTGAACACGGCGCGCTTGTCCTCGCCTTCGATGTGGAGCGCGACGAAGCCGGCGGCGACGATGCGCGCCATCGACAGCGTGAGCCGCGGCTCGCCCCCGCTTGCCGCATGCACCGGTAGCACGATCCGCCGCGAGGCCGGGTCGAGCAATTCCTCGAGATTGCCGGCATCCGGGAAGAACGACGCCGTATGGCCATCGCCGCCCATGCCGAGGACCACCACGTCGAGCGGCCAGGGCAGCGCCCGCAGCGCTTCGCTATCCATCGCGGCTGCATCCTCGATGCTCGCCGCCTCGTGGTAGAGCGGCACGAAGCGCGCCGCAGCGGCCTTGTTCTGGAGCAGGTTCGCCGCCACCAGCCCGGCATTCGAACGCGGCGAGGACGGCGGCACGAAGCGCTCGTCGACCAGCGTCACGGTGACCTTGTCCCAGGTGATGGGCGCGGTCGACAGCGTGGCGAACAATTTCGCCGGCGTGGTGCCGCCAGACACTGCGAGCAGCGCTGTGCCGCGTTCCGCGATGGCGCTGTCCAGCCGGTCGGCAATCTGTCCGGCCAGCGCCGTCGCCAGGTCCTGGCGATCGGCAAAGCCGTTCCAGCCGTAGCGGACTTGGCTCAATTGCTCTCGTGCCATGTTCGTCCGTCACGTTCGATGAGCGCGATCGAGGCCGACGGCCCCCAGGTTCCGGCGGTATAGCCCTGAGCTTCCTGCCGGGCGCTTTCCCAGGCGTTCTGGATCGGGTCGATCCATTTCCAGGCAGCCTCGACTTCGTCGCGGCGCATGAACAGCGTCTGGTTGCCGCGCACCACATCCATGATCAGTCGCTCATAAGCGTCCGGCGCACGACCTTGGAAGGACTGCGCGAAGCTCATGTCGAGCGAGATCTGGCGCAGCCGCATGCCGCCCGGCCCCGGATCCTTGATCATTATGAACTGCTTCACCCCCTCGTCCGGCTGCAGGCGGATGACCAGCTGGTTGGGGAAGATCGGCCCGGCGCTGTCGCCGAAGATGGAATAGGGGATCGGCTTGAACTCGATGACGATTTCCGAGACGCGGGTGGCGAGCCGTTTGCCGGTCCTCAGATAGAAGGGAACGCCGGCCCAGCGCCAGTTGCCGATCTCGGCCTTCACGGCGACGAAGGTCTCGGTGTTGCTGTCCTTGCCGAGCTCCTCGACATAGCCCTTGACAGGCCCGCCGGCCGAGGCGCCGGCGCGATACTGGCCGCGCACGGTGTGCTTCGGCGCCTCGTTGCCGTTGATGCGCTTCAGTGCCCGCAGCACCTTCAGTTTCTCGTCGCGCACCGCGTCGGCGTCCATCGACGACGGCGTTTCCATGGCCACCAGGCAGAGCAGCTGCAGAATGTGGTTCTGCACCATGTCGCGCAACGCGCCTGCCTTGTCGTAGTAGGTGACGCGATCCTCGAGACCAACGGTCTCGGCGACCGTGATCTGAACATGGTCGATCTGGGCGGAGTTCCACAACGGCTCGTAGAGCGCGTTGGCAAAGCGCAGCGCCATCAGGTTCTGCACCGTTTCCTTGCCGAGATAGTGGTCGATGCGGAAGATCTGGCTTTCGTGGAAATCGTCACCGACAGCGTCATTGAGCGCCCGCGCCGAGGTGAGGTCGCGGCCGATCGGCTTTTCCAGCACGATGCGCGAGTTCGGCGTGATCAGCTTGTACTCCTTGAGCTGGTGCGAAATGTCGCCGAACAGCGCCGGCGCCACCGCAAGGTAGAAGGCGCGGATGCGGTCGCTGTCGCCGATTGCTTTCTTCAACTTGTCGAAGCCGGCGCCAGTGGTTGCGTCCGCCGACACGTAGGAGAGCCTTGCCAGGAATATCTCCAACTCCTTCGGATCGATATCGGCAGGCTTCACATGATCTGATATCGCCTTCTTGGCGAAGCCCTGGAATTCGGCATCGGTCATTTTGGCGCGCGAGGTGCCGATGATGCGCGTCGGCTCGGAGAACTGGTGGCCGCACTGGCGATAGTAGAGCGATGGCAGGAGCTTGCGTTCCGACAGGTCGCCGGTGCCGCCGAAGATGATGAAGTCGAATGGGTCGACAGGGATGATCTGGCTGGTCATGGTCAGTCCGATTTGATGCCGGGCGCCGGCAGCGTGGTTGGTATATTCTAATCGATTTAAATTTTCCAGTGCCATGGTGTCACATGCGAGGACCAATGGCTTGCACTTGCATCGGTCCACATGTTTCCCGACACTCACGCCGCCGGCAGGCCTGTCGGCAAGCCATGGCTTCCGGAAGCGTTCGCGGCTGCAGCATAGAACGCGAATGTGACGAAAGCTAAGGGAGATGTAGCCTGGCGCGCGACGTGCCGGGCGGCAGATGGAAAAATCACGTCAAGCTGCGGAATCCAAAGAGCAGGAAAACCATGCGTCTGGAAAACAAAGTCGCCGTCATCACCGGCGCAGCGTCGGGCTTCGGCGAAGGCATGGCCAAGCGCTTTGCCGAAGAGGGCGCGCGCGTGATCGTCGCCGACCTCAACGCCAGGGGGGCCGAGCGGGTGGCCGAAGAGATCGGCGAGAGCGCCATCTGGATCCAGACCGACGTTTCCCTGCGCTCCGAATTCGACGAGATGATCTATGCCGCCAAGAGCGCCTTCGGTCGCATCGACATCATGGTCAACAATGCGGGCTTCACCCATCGCAATGGCGATATGCTCGGCGTCGATGAGGAAACCTTCGATCTGATCACCGCCGTCAACATGAAGGCGATCTACCACGCGGCGCTTGCCGTCGTGCCGATCATGGACCGCCAGGGCGGCGGCGTCATCCTGACCACGGCCTCCACGGCCGGGCTTCGGCCGCGGCCGGGCCTGACCTGGTACAACGCCTCCAAGGGCTGGGCGATCACCGCCACCAAGTCGATGGCCGTCGAGCTGGCGCCGAAGAACATCCGCGTCAACTGCCTCTGCCCGGTCGCCGGCGAGACCGGCATGCTGGAGAAGTTCATGGGCGCCGACACGCCTGAGATCCGCGAAAAGTTCCGCGCCTCGATCCCGCTCGGACGGCTCTCGACACCGCTCGACATCGCCAACGCGGCGCTGTGGCTGGCCTCGGATGAAGCCGCCTTCATCACCGGCGTGGCGCTGGAGGTCGATGGCGGGCGTTGTATCTGAGCCGCTCCTGGAAGCACATCGCGGTTTCCGCTCCTGGTTGCGGTGAACGAACGGATTGGCGCCGTCCGGCCGAGCTCCAGTTTGACTTGATGGTCCGCCGAAGGAATAACGGATCGGGGTAAGGGAAACTGGCGGGTGGTTAAGCTCAGGCTGCGCGAAATTGGCAACGACCTCGGCTGGCGATTGCGTCGCTATCGGGCAGAGCGTGCACGTGCGCGAAGCAAGGCGACCTTCATCGGCATAACCGGCAGCTCCGGCAAATCGACGGCAACGAGCTTGCTTGGTCATATCCTGGCCAGTCACGGCAAGGTCTATACCCAAGTTCTAGCCAACACGCTCAAGGCGCTTGTCCGCACGCTCTACAAGCGGATGAAACGTGCGGGCAAGGTCGACTATGTCGTCTTCGAAGCCGGCGCGTTTGAGCCCGGCTCAATCCGGTCGATGGCGCAGATGCTGAAGCCGGACGTAGCGGTCGTAACGATGGTCAGGCTGGAGCACGTCACTCAATTCCGGACCCTGGATGCTGTCGCCCAGGAAAAGAGAGCGCTGGTTGAGGTGTTGTCGCCGGGCGGACTCGCGATCTTGAACGCCGACGACCCGCATGTGCTTGATATGGCTTCGGGCGCAAGGTGCCGCGTGGCGACTTTCGGTCAGTCGGAAGCCGCGGACTATCGTGTAACAGACATCCATGCCGCCTATCCGGACCTGCTCAGATTTTCACTTCGCTGGCGCGGCGGCGACATAGACATGCAGACACGATTTCCTGGCGAGCACTTCTGGCTGCCGGCGGCGGCCGCCGCCGTCACGGCGCTGGAACTTGGTGTCCCGCCGGAAAAAATCGCCGCAAGGACAGCATCCTTCGAACCTCTAGCCAACCGCTGCACGGTGCTGGTGACCGATCGGGGTCCACAGTTCATAGTCGATGCCGCCAAAGCGCCCTGGCATTCGCTGAACATTGCGTTCGAGATGATGGCCAAAGCCAAGGCCGTTCGCAAACGGATCGTCGTCGGACAGATTTCCGACTACACCGGTTCGTCGAGAAAATATGGCGCTGCTTACGGTATCGCGCGCGACGTCGCCGACGAGGTCATCTATACCGGCGACAATGCCCATCGCTCACGCGCCAGCCAGGCGGATCGGGACAGTGGCCGTTTGATCGAGCTTCGCACCCCGAAGGAAGTCTCCGATCACATCAAGCAGACGGCTGTCCCCGGAGAACTGATCCTGCTGAAGAGCTCCGGCAATCTTCATCTGGAGAGGGTCGCGCTTGCCTGGACGCACGATGTCAGATGCTGGATACCAGCGTGCGGCAAGAAGGAAGGGTGTTCCACTTGCGGCCTCTACGAAGTGCCGTTCGAGGAACACAAGTCCTTCGTGGCAAATCGCCGACTTGAACGCAGAAGACGCCGTTTCGGATGGCTGCTTGGCCTCACGCGCCGGTCTTGACGTAGCTTTTGTAGACCCAGCCGTGCTTGCCGTTATAGACGATCTCGCACCATTTCTTACAATTCATCACCTGCACCGATGCCTTGGCCGGCACCGTGGTGATTGCGGCGGCACCTTTCTTCGGGCCTGAGCGCATGGTCACGGCCCTCAAGACGCGCCCGTTTGCGGCCGCGCTGGCTTTTTGAGCTTTCGGCTCAGGCTGCGCCGAGCTGTCTGTCGCTGCCGGCTGCGTATCTGGAACCTGCGGCTTGGCTTCGGGAATGGCGGCGGTTTGGGCGCCATCCATCGTGTCGCCCGGCTTCTTCGCTGCCGCTGCTGTCTCGCTGGCGGAACCGGTGACCTGCGACAGCGCGTTCGCGGCGTCGTTCTCGGCATCGGCCTCGGCAAAGGCGGTATCGGTCGATTGCGCGGGGGCCGCGCCGGCGGCCTGCTTGGATGGAGCTGGCTGGTTCTCGGCCGGGGCAGGCGGCGTCTTGGCGTCGGGAGCCGTCCAGCGGGGGTTATTTGATGCCAGGGCCGGAATATTGGCTTCGCGGGCCGCCGTCGTGGGCGTTACCGCGTCTCCCTTGCGCGCGGCCTGCGGCGCCGTCGCCACGGTCACCGCCGCTGCCGCCGGAGCGACTTTCGTGGTCTTCACCGGAATCGCCGGAACGGTCTGCTCGGCACTCGCCGCGGCCACTTGCCGGTCGCTGCCCGGAAAGCATAGCCATAGCGCCACCGCGGCCACGCCGATCAGCGCGGCGGTGCCGACCGCTGCAATGACCAGATGCGCGTTCGACTGTACCTTCTGCCAGAAGGATGGCCGTACGTTATAGCCGAACTGCATTGTGAAGCGCTGCCGTTCCGGCGCGCCGAAACTGAAGGGCTCGTTCACTCAAACCACCTCCAACAAGCGGGCCGACGTTCTTTCGATCATTGCCGTAACGATCGGCTTCGATCAGCATCGGTCCCTAAATCACTGCGGACAAAGCCCGCGAAATCCCCGGATTTTCGCCCATGATCGCACCTTTTACTGCTGATTATGGCATGAGTGAGCCAAATTGCGAAATTCTGCGTGCCTGTTAAGGCTTCCACAACCTGCCGCGTGGAAGCCGCCGGCGTCGAATCGGCGGCTTCGGATGGGCAGCCAGCTTCAAATCCTGTCACGCAACGCGAACCAGTTCAGCGCCAGGAACAAGAGCGGCGCGCGCAAACGCCGGCCGCCTGGGAAGGCGGGGATTTTCAGATCCTCGATCAGTTTCAAGCGGTCGCGATTGCCGGCAACGGTCTCGGCATAGAGCTTGCCGAAGAAGTTCGACAGCATGACGCCGTGGCCGGAATAACCGCCCATCGAAATCACTTTCGGCATCACTTCGCGTACGAACGGCTTTCGCGGCACCGTGATGCCGACATAGCCGCCCCAACCATGCGTGATCTCGACATCCTTAAGGTCGGGGTAGAGTTCGGCGATCTGCCTTCGGATGTGAATATGGATGTCCTTCGGATCGTTGACGGCATAGATCTCGCGGCCGCCGAACAACAGCCGGCCGTCCTTCGACTTGCGGAAATAGCGCACCACGAAGCGGGAATCATCGACCGACTCGCCGCCCGGCAGCACCTTGGAAGTGGCGCCGAGCGGCACGGTCGCGCCGATGAAGGAACCGATCGGCATGATGTGCGCCGCACTCACCGGCTCCAGATTGCCGCCATAGGCATTGACCCCGACCAGGCATTTGTCGGCTGTGATCGTGCCCCTGGGCGTCGTGACCGTCACCTTGCCGCCATTGGAAACGATGCCGGTGGACGGCGTCTGCTCGAACAGATGCGCGCCGGCGGCGGCCGCCACTTTCGCCGTGCCGATCACTAGTTTCAGCGGGTGGATGTGCCCCGTGCCGGTGTCGCGCGTGCCGCCGAAATAACGTGTCGAGCCCAGCCTTTCCGCGGTTTCCGCCGCGTCCATGAAGCTTATATGCGGGTAGCCGAAGCGGCTCGCCATGATCTCAGCGTGGCGCCTGTAGTCGTCGACATAACGCCGCTTGTGCGCCACCGAAAGCTGACCCGGCATATAGTCGATGTCGATCGCGTTGGCGGCGGCGAAGTCCAGCAGATGCGCCTTGGCTTCCTCGGCCAGGTCGAACAGCGCCTTGGCCCGGGAAAGGCCGTATTCGGCTTCCAATTCTTCCGCCCAGGCGCGCTGGCCGGTGCCGAGCTGCCCGCCATTGCGCCCCGACGCGCCATCGCCGAAGCGATAGGCATCGATCAGCACGACATCCGCGCCGGCCTTCGCCAAATGCGCGGCTGCCGACAAGCCAGTGAAGCCGCCGCCGATGATGACGACGTCGCAAATACGGTCGCCGTCGAGAGCCGGATATTCAGGCCGGGATCCGACCGTGTCCTCATACCAGGAACGACCGGGGGAGATGGGGGATTGGTAGGACATGATGCTCGGGAGTAGGGGAGTAGGGGAGT
>NZ_VFTQ01000047.1:0-32343 GCF_006439475.1 Mesorhizobium sp. B2-8-9
AAGGACGACCAGGATTCATTCGGTCTCCTTCCCACTTCAACCATACACCAGAACCAACACACAGGATTCTAGGGTCTTCGCGCGTCGCTTCGCTCCTTGCTCCGCCCTAGAATGACGAAGGACAGGTTGGCGGGACAACACCCCCCTCTGCCCTGCCGGGCATCTCCCCCGCAAGGGGGGAGATTAGCAGCTCCGCCGGCGGCGCCTTTCCTGCAACGTCGATGATTCGCGAAAGCGGTCGCGACATCCAATCTCCCCCCTTGCGGGGGAGATGGCCGGCAGGCCAGAGGGGGTGTGACGGAACTCGACGACTGCCCCCAAGACCCTCACCTACCCCAGTGCCTGCTCCAGATCCGCGACCAAATCATCCCCATCCTCGATCCCACACGACAGCCGCACCAGTGAATCCGTTATGCCGATCGCCCCGCGCTTTTCCGCCGGAATCGAGCCGTGCGTCATCAGCGCCGGATGCTCGATCAGGCTTTCGACGCCGCCGAGGCTTTCGGCCAAAGTGAAGAGCTGGGTGCGTTCGAGGAAGCGTTTCGTGCCGGCGAGGTCGCGGTCGAGGTCGACGGAGATCATGCCGCCGAAGGCGTGCATCTGCTGGACGGCGATCGAATGCTGCGGGTGGCTGGCGAGGCCGGGATAGATGACCCGGCGGACATCTTTTCGCGTTTCCAGCCATTGCGCGATCTTGAGGCCGTTGGCCGAGTGACGCTCCATCCTCAGCGCCAGGGTTTTTATGCCACGCAAGGCGAGAAAGCTGTCGAACGGGCCGGAGATGGCGCCGATGGCGTTCTGCAGAAATTTCAACTGGTCGGCGAGATCCTTGTTGTCGCCGACGACCGCCACGCCGCCGACCATGTCGGAATGGCCGTTGAGATATTTCGTCGTCGAATGCACGACGATGTCGATGCCGAGCTCCAGCGGGCGCTGGATATAGGGGCTGCAAAACGTGTTGTCGGCGACGGTGAGTAGCCCCTTGCGCCTGGCAAGTGCCGCGACGCCTTCGAGATCGACGATGCGCAGCAGCGGGTTGGTCGGCGTCTCGACCCAGAGCAGTTTTGTTTCCGGGCGGATGGCGGCTTCGACGGCGGCCAAGTCGGTGAAGTCGGCAAAGCTCACATGCAGGCCTGCCGAGCGCTTGCGCACCCGCTCCATCAGGCGGAACGAGCCACCATAGATGTCGTCGGTGGCGACGATGTGGGCGCCGGAATCGAGGAGCTCGAGCACCGTGCCGATCGCCGCCAGGCCGGAAGCGAAGGCGAAAGCCTTGCTGCCGCTTTCGAGATCGGCGACCGCGCGCTCGAAGGCAAAGCGGGTCGGGTTCTGGCTGCGGGCATATTCAAAACCCTTGTGCACGCCCGGCGACTGCTGGCCATAGGTGGAGGTGGCATAGATCGGCACCATCACCGCGCCGGTCAGCGGGTCGTGGCTCTGGCCGCCATGGATGGTGCGGGTGGAAAAGGCCAGGCGGTTCTTGCCGTTCGAAGTCATTTTGCGCGGCGCCTCAGATGGTTGATCAGGTCGATACGGGTTATCAGGCCGATGAACTCGTCGCCGTCGAAGACGATGGCGACCTCGTTGCGGTCGAAGACGGGCAGCAGCGCGTCCAGCGTCTGATTGGCCTGCAGCGTGTGCAGGTTCGACGTCATGGCGGTGCGCACCGGCGCGTTGAAACGGTCCCAGCGGCCGTCATAGGGGCCGTCGACCTTGGCCAGGATGTCGCTTTCGTCGACGATGCCGACCAGCCTGCCCTCGTCCAGCACCGGCAGTTGCGAGACGTCGGAGCGGCGCATGCGGCCATAGGCGTTGAGGAGGCTTTCCTCCGGGCCGACGGTCACGATGTCGCCGGTGCGCGGCGAGCGCATGACGAGGTCGCGCAGATCGCCATGCTGTTCCTGGTCGGCAAGGCCCTGCTCGGCCAGCCAGATATCGTCGAAGACTTTCGAAAGATATTTGTTGCCGCTGTCGCAGACGAAGGTGACGACGCGCTTGGGCGCCGTCTGCTCGCGGCAATAGCGAAGTGCGGCCGACAGCAGCGTGCCCGAGGACGAGCCGGCCAGGATCCCTTCCCTGGACAACAGATCGCGCACCGCCAGCATGCTTTGCTTGTCGGGAATGGAGTAGGCCTTTTTCACCAGCGAGAGATCGGCATTGGGCGGCACGAAATCCTCGCCGATGCCTTCGACCGTCCAGCTGCCGGCCTCCACCATCTTGCCGGTCTTGATCAGCGGCGCCAGCACCGAGCCGACCGGATCGGCGAGCACCATCTCGGTCTTGGGCGAATGTTTCGCGAAAAAGCGGCCGAGGCCGGTGAGCGTGCCGCCGGAGCCGACGCCGACCACCACCGCGTCGACATCGCCTTCGAGCTGCGAAAAGATCTCCGGCCCGGTCGTGGTCTCATGCGCGAGTGGGTTCGCCGGATTGGCAAACTGGTTGGCATAGAAGGCGCCGGGGGTCTCGGCGGCGATCTTCTCGGCCATGTCCTGGTAATATTCGGAATGGCCCTTGCCGACATCGGATCGCGTCATGCGCACCTCGGCGCCCAAAGCGCGCAGATGCTGGATCTTCTCGCGCGACATCTTGTCGGGCACGACGAGGATGATGCGGTAGCCTTTCGGGATGCCGACCTGGGCGAGGCCGAGGCCGGTGTTGCCGGCGGTGGCCTCGACGATGGTTCCGCCGCGCTTCAGCCGCCCCTCCTTCTCCGCCGCCGCGATCATCGACAGCGCGATGCGGTCCTTGATCGAGCCGCCCGGATTCTGGCTTTCAAGCTTGATGAACAGGCGGCACTTGCCGGTGTCGAATTTGGTCAGCTCGACGACCGGCGTCTGGCCGATCAGGTCGAGCACCGAAGCGTAAGGCGGACGAAGTCTCGACAGGCTGATGTGCGCGCCCTTCGGCGCCGCTTTTGTCTGCTCGCTCATCTTGAGTGCTCCATCGAAGCAGTTCGAGGCGGATGTCGGCAATCTCGCGCGTGGAGCCGCGGGAATCCATTCCGGTTTCGCGGATCGCGCGCCCTGTCTTTTCCAGCCCTTTTCATCAGGAAAGAAGATAGATCGTGCCAATCCGGCGGCGAGTGGAGGAATGGAATTTCACGGCCGCGCCGTCTGTCCCCTCAAGCGGGAGATTACGCAACCGCCGCCTGGCCCTCGATCTCGATCAGGAAGTCCGGATTGCCGAGGCCGACAACACGCAGCGCCTTGATAATGGGCGGCGGAGCACGGTTGGCCCAGAGCGCCATCCAGGCGCCAAAGCCCGAAGCGATATCCTGGTCGCCAACGATATAGACCGACAGGCTGACAAGATCCTCCAGCTTCGCTCCGCCGGCTTCCAGCACCTTGGCCAGATTGGCCAGCGCCTGCATCGTCTGCGCCGCGAGATCGCCCTTGCCGACGATGTTGCCTTCGGCATCGACGCCGTTCTGCCCTCCGACCAGCACAATGCGCGCGGAAGCAGGCAGCGACACGCCTTGCGAATAAGCGGGGTTGCTGTGCATGCCCTGCGGGTTCAACCTTTCGATGGTCATCCTCGTTCCTCCATGCCGGCAATGACCGGCCGCATTTTGCCTCAATAAAGCGACACAGAGGCCCAGCTCGAGGGCTTGTTCAACGCACCATGTCGTTCGTTGCCGATGCCTTTTCCATCATGCTAGCCGAACGAAGCGCGGGGCGAACAGCGCGTGCCAAGGAGCGGCCGATGAAGATTCTTGCCTATGACAATTTCAAGCCCGGCGTCACGCTCGACGATCTCAGGCCCTATCTGCGCGACGAGGTCTCGAATGTATGGCGGCTGTGGAAGCAAGGCATCGTGCGCGAAAACTATGCGCGCGCCGATGTCGGCGGCGTCATCATCGTCTTCGAGCTCGACAGCGTCGAGCAGGCCATGCGCTATACCGATGATTTCCCGCTCTCCAGGGCCGGGATGCTGGAATGGCATTTCATCGCTTTCGACGCGCCGCTGCCGCTGGAATTCCTGTTCGACCCGACCGTCGATATCGCCAAACCCTGGGATCGGACGGCGGCATGATCCGCTCTGGCGAAGGCATGGAGATTCCGCAGCGCCTGGCCGAATGGTGCGATCCGCGCCGCATGGCGCTGGTCGTCTACGACATGCAGGTCGGCATCTGCCGCCAGGTCGAAGGCGCCGCGGCGATCGTCGAACGCACCGGAACGGCATTGGAAGCGGCGCGCTCGCACGGCATGCGGGTGGCATTCACGCGCCATTTGTCACTGCCGAAAAAATGGATGGGCGCCACGCAGCTGCGCACCGCGATGGTCTGGCAGCGGTGCGATAGCCCCGACGCGGTCCAGCCATGGTTCCCGCGCGACGCCGAAGCGACGCGGATCGTGCCGGAACTCGCTCCGCGCGCGGACGAGGCGGTGTTCGACAAGCTGACCCTGTCGGCCTTCGATTCCACCTCGCTCGGCTTTGCACTGCGTGACTGCGGCGTCCGTGCGGTGGCGCTCGCCGGCATCGCCATGGAGATCGGCATCGAGCCGACGGCGCGCCAGGCGACCGACAACGGTTTCGCCGCCGTGGTGATCGAGGACGCCTGCGGCTTCGGCAATAGCGAAGCGCGCGACCGCTCGATGGCGACGCTGCGCTTTCTTAGCGAAGCCGTCGTCACCGATGTCGCGGGCTTTTGCAACGCGCTTGCCGATGCCGCTTGATCTCAGGCCAGAGGCTTTGTTGTTACGCAATTGCGGACGGAAGGCTACGGCGAAGTCGCCGAGCCCAAGCGCTACGCACTTTCCTGGAATTGCTCTAGGCCGCGGCTTCGATGTCGGTGCGGAAACGCACGCCCTCGGCGCGGCCATGCAGGATGCCCCAGTCGTAGAGCGCCTCCAGCGCCGCGGCCAGGTCGCGGCCGCGCTCGGTCAGCGCGTAGCGCGCCTTGCCGTCCGGCGAGGTCTCGGGCGCGACGAAGCCGATCTCGACAAGGTCGGCCAGGCGCTGCGTCAGCATCTTGTCGGAAAGCGAAGGGATCAGCCGGCGCAATTCGGAATAGCGCAGCGGTCCTTGCTTGATCCGCGCAATGATCACCGTCTTCCATTTGCCGCCGAGCGCATCGAGCGCGAACTCGACCGGACAGCCATAGAGTCTACCGCGTTGTGTCATGCGCCGATCCTAGGCAAAGGCCGCGCGCGGCAAAAGCGGAATTTACCCCGCCATGTGGCCAGATTGCCGTGCCCGGCTTTGTCGGCGACGACTTCATCAAAGGGAGAGCAAAATGAGTGTTCGGAATCCCAATCCGGTCAATGCGCGAAAGCCGAAGCGGGTGGCGATCGTGATCGCCAATCCGGCCGTCTCCACCATAACGGGGTGGCCGGTCGGCTTCTGGTGGAGCGAGCTCACCCATCCCTGGTTCGCTTTCACCGAGCGCGGCTACGAGGTCGAGATCTTTTCGCCCGACGGCGGCAAGTGCGAAGCCGATGCGCTGAGCGACCCGCGCGATCCGTCGGGCTATTCGGAGACCGATCTCATCTCGCTCGGTTTCATCTCGAACCCGAAGCTACAGGCGCTGGTCGACGACACACGGCCGGTAGCCGAGATCGATGTCGCTCGCTTCGACGCCATCGTCGTCGCCGGCGGCCAGTCGCCGATGTTCACCTATGAAGGCGCGACCGGTCTCCAGCAAACCTTCGTCGCTTTCCACGAAGCCGGCAAGGTGGCCGCCGCGCTCTGCCACGGCACCGCCATCCTGCGCTATGCTAGGCGCGCCGACGGATCGCTGCTTGCCGCGGGCAAGACGGTAACCGGCTTTGCCAATGTCGAGGAGGATTTTGCCGACAACGCCACCTGGGCGATGGGGGCACTCGAACGCGGCAAGCATTTGATGCCGTGGCGGATCGAGGACGAGCTCAAGGCGATCGGCGCCAATTATATCCAGGCAGGGCTGTGGCGCGGCTTTGCCGTACGCGACGGCAACCTCATCACCGGGCAGCAGAATTTTTCCGGCACCGAAACCGCCCGCGTCGTCTATGAGGCGCTGGGCGGCTAGAGCCTTATCCGAGCAGCTGCTTGCCCAGCTTCGCGCATTGCACGCGGATGTCGGGAATGGCGTCGATCTCGAAGAAGGTGCCGCGCGTCAGCGGTCCGACTGCGAGCAGCTTCGACGACACCGTGCCGTCGGCCGCGATCAGCTCGCATTTCGCCGTGACATCGAGGCCGAGGCGCAGCGGATCGGGACGCGCCAGGCCGCGCTCGACCAGCGAGCGCACCACACCGTTCGACGTCCGCGATATGTCACGGGCGATGCCCATGCAATCATAGAGGCGGGCGACCTCCAGGGTCTCGATGTCCTGCGTGCCGCGCGGCTGGATTTTCACGACGAAGCCGCCGTTCGGTTCTATGGCCACCACCCTGCCGGCGACGAGACGGATGCGGCCTGAGGCGACCGCATCGGTGACGCGCGCATAGACTTCCGGCGCCATGCGGTGGCGGTGGATATCCCACCAGGCCTTGGTGTGCTCGACGAAGCGGCGCTTGGCCGAGGACGGCCAATTCTGCCAGATCGTCTGGTTGAAGGGTCTGAGACCATCGACGACGTCGCGCCAGTCGCCGCCGGCTTTCTGGGTCTCGCGGATCAGGTTGCGGAACCAGCCGACGAAATAGGAAAGCTGGGTGCCGAGCGGAATATCGGCGATATCGAGCTTGATCGGATTGCCCTTGCGGTGCGGCGACGGCAGCAGGCCGCGACGCGACACCGCGACGATGGCGCCGCGATGGCCGCGCTGCTCCAGCGACAGGAAAGCGTCGACCATGCTCAGGCCGGTGCCGAGCAGCAGCACCGGGGCTTCTGGATCGAGCGCGGTGTCGGCCTCCGTCCCCATACGGACGGCATGACCTTGGAACGCGCCGGGCTGCTCGTTGTGACCGGTGGCCAGGACGGCAAGGTGCGCGACGACGCTGGTGCCGTTGGCGAGCGCGACTTCGACACCCGACGAGGTCGGCGCGATCGACAGGCTCTCCTCGCGGATCAGCCTGAGACGCCCGGTCTCGCGCTCGCGCTCCTCGAGGCTCTCGAGCACGTCCTGCAGATAGCGGGCGTAAAGGCTGCGCGGCGCATAGAACGGCCCCTGGTCCGGCTTGGCGAGGCCGCGCTCCAGCACCCAGCGCGCGAAATGGGTGGGGTCGTCGGCGTAAGCGCTCATGCCGGAGGCGTTGACGTTGAGCACATGCGCCGAGAGCAGCGTCGAGTAAGCCATGCCCTGGCCGAAATGCGGCCGCTTCTCGATCAGCGTGACGCGCAGGTCCGGATTGGGCGACTTCAACAGGTGCGCGGCTAGCACGACGCCGCTGGCGCCGCCGCCGACAATGATGATGGAGTTGCCGCGTCCAACCATGACTGCTAGCCGAACGTGACTCGAGCGATCAGCGCTGGGCGAGCGCCGCGGACGGCCTCAGCCGCAAGCCACGAACGATCGCCGGAACGGTTTTTTGAAGGTCGCGCATCGTTCTCTCACTCCCAATGTTGATAAGATTACTATACTAACCGTGCCAAGCACGAAATCGCAGTCCCAATGCCACCCCCTTTGAAGCATGGATTTGCCGAGAAGGGATGACAGGCGGATTTTTCGTTCGCTGGGGTGTTTTGTGGGAGGGCGGCGGCCATCTTTCTTTGTCATTCTAGGGCGAAGCGACGCGCGCAACGGTGCTGCTTGCCGGCGAATGCGACCGCCTGACCGCCAGCCGTCTCCGCCCCGACCGGCAAGGTCATATGCGCGAGCGAGTCGCCCAGCGGAGGCCGACCACGCCGACCAGCATGGTGACGAGGCCGATATAGAGCCATTGCGTCTGCCCGGTCATGAAACTGCCCTTGACGAGACCGAGGCCTTGCAGCGACCATAGCGCACCCAGCCCCAGCACAATCAGCGCCAGCACAAATCTGATCAATCGCATCGGCTGGACCCTCTCCGGAAGTCGATCCTGAACGGCAATGGGGACGCAACAAAAGACGTCGAGGAACCGAAGCAGTTCCGTCCCTCAGTACTTCAAATCTTGTGGGCCGATCTTGCCCCGAATGTCCCGTATGCCGGCCCGATATTCATTGAGAATACGCCTTAACGGGGCCGTGAATATCATGACAAACTGTTTCGCGGCGACTCCAAACGTGTGCTGTCGCCATGGAACTGCCAGATCAATGCCGCATTTCCCGCCTCATTCGGCACATATCGGCGGGGCATATCTCTAACGGAGCCATCCCCAAAGCATGAAGAAAACTAACCAGACTGCGCTTGTCGCGGTAACGATCGCGGCTGGCCTGATGGCCGGCGCCTCATCCGCCTCCTCCGCCGCCGCGCAGTGCGGCCGCGCTTCCTGGTATGCGCTGCATTCCAGAACCGCCTCAGGGGAACGCATGAACCCCTCGGCACTGACTGCAGCCCATCGCTCCTTGCCCTTCGGCACCAAGCTTCGGGTCACCAACAAGAACAACGGCCGCAGCGTCGTCGTGCGCATCAACGATCGCGGTCCGTTCGTGAAGGGACGCATGCTCGATCTCTCCCGCGGCGCCGCCGGCCAGCTGGGCTTCATCGGTTCGGGCCATACCGCCGTCTGCATGGCGCGCGTCTGAGCCGCCTTTTTGATGCGCGTCGTCATCCAAAGCGCTGCCCACTTCAGGGCGATATGCATGGTCGTGTCCGGCATGAGGGGCCGGACACATATCGTTCACATTTCGGCAGCGCACATTGAGCCGGCTCGCCCGCTTAGGTCCGGTTTTCAACAGGTTGAACGAAAGATGCATTCGTCAGACAAAATGACGTATTGCATCGCAACAATATCTTGCTAACCTCGCCGGGAGACATTCAAGGCTCGGCGCAGTTCGTCGTCCTTTTGGTCGTCGGACAGCAGCGGGGTTCGCGATGTTCTACCAGCTCTACGAAATGAACCATGCGGCGCTGCAGCCGGCCCGCTTCTATGCCGACGCTGTGCGGCTCTTCTACTCCAACCCACTCAATCCGGTTTCCCACACCCCCTTCGGCCGCTCGGTCGCGGCGACCGCGGAGCTCTTCGAGCGAACCACCCGTCGCTACGGCAAGCCGCAGTTCGGCCTGGACAAGGCCGTGGTCGACTGGAAAAGCGTCGACGTCACCGAAAAGACGGTCTGGTCGAAGCCCTTCTGCGACCTGATCCGCTTCGAGCGCGCGCTGCCCGCCGGCCGCAAGCCCGACCCGAAGCTTTTGATCGTGGCGCCGATGTCGGGCCATTACGCGACACTGCTGCGCGGCACGGTCGAGGCGATGCTGCCACATGCCGACGTGCACATCACCGACTGGGTCGATGCCCGCATGGTGCCGGCGGCGCAAGGAAGCTTCGATCTCGACGACTATGTCGACTACATCATCGAGATGTTCCACGCGCTCGGCCCCGACACGCATGTGATGGCCGTATGCCAGCCCTCCGTGCCGGTGCTGGCGGCGGTGGCACTGATGGAAAAGCGCGGCGATCCCTTCGTGCCCTCCACCATGACGCTGATGGGCGGACCGGTCGACACGCGCCGCAACCCGACCGCGGTCAATCTTCTGGCCAAGGAAAAGGGCATCGACTGGTTTCGCGATAATGTCATCATGCCGGCGCCGTGGCCGGTGCCGGGCTTCGGCCGCCCGGTCTATCCCGGCTTCCTGCAGCTCTCGGGCTTCATGAGCATGAATCTCGACCGCCACATCATCGCGCACAAGGACTTCTTCATGCACCTTGTGAAGCATGACGGCGACAGCGCCGAAAAGCACCGCGACTTCTATGACGAGTATCTGGCGGTGATGGACCTGACGGCGGAATTCTACCTGCAGACGGTCGACACCGTGTTCGTGCGCCACGCTCTGCCGAAGGGCGAGATGACGCATCGCGGCGAGCCGGTCGATCCGAAGGCGATCCGCAACGTTGCGCTTTTGACCATCGAGGGCGAGAACGACGACATTTCCGGCCTCGGCCAGACCCAGGCCGCGCATGATTTGTGCGTCAACATCCCGGCCGACAGGCAGGCGCACTACATGCAGCCGGCCGTCGGCCATTACGGCGTCTTCAACGGCTCGCGCTTCCGCTCGGAGATCGTGCCGCGCATCGTCGACTTCATTTCCAGCTATGGCCGCCAGCACCGGGTGGCGGCGAAGCCGAAACTGGTCCGTTCCGCCAAAAGCTGAACGCCGGAGCCCGGCATCAGCCTAGCCGCCACTTGGCGGCCAGCGGTGTTGCACCCGCGCTTCTGTTGCGAAAGTGCCGCTACGGGATCGCGCAGGTAACCATGCCGCCAAACTGACCGTCGTCTCCAATTGACACGGACTGTAAATCGCCCTTAACGTTTCGTTAATAAAGAACAGGGCGGGGGCAATGACTTCCTCAGCGATGACGCGGATTCTGCGCTTGTGTGCAGCCGCAGGACTGGCGATCTCTGCGCATTGGGCGGTGCCGGCCTGGGCGGCTGGCGCGATGGCCACGGGCGGCCTGACCTCGCAACCGATCGGCCACTATGATTTCTGCAAATCGCATCCGAGCGAATGCAACATCCGCCCGGTCACTCTCGGGCCGGCCACCATGACGGACGGGCTGTGGCGCAGGCTGGGCAGCGTCAGCGCCAAGGTCAACGCCGCCGTCAAGCCGTTGAGCGATCTCGATCACTACGGCAAGGACGAAGTCTGGGCCTATCCGGACGACGGCTATGGCGACTGCGAGGACTATGTGCTGGAAAAGCGCCGCCAGCTCTACCGCCTGGGCATGTCGCTGGCCGACCTTTTGATCACCGTCGTGCGCAAGCCGGACGGCGAAGGCCATTCGGTGCTGACGGTGCGCACCGACAAGGGCGACTATGTGCTCGACAACCTGACCGACAAGGTCAAAGCCTGGGACGCGACCGGCTACCGCTTCCTCAAGCGGCAGGCGATCGACAACACCGGGCGCTGGGTCTCGATCCGCGACGGCCAGCCTGTGCTTGTGGGCTCGGTGCAGTAGGCAGAGCTGAGGGCGCTAACCTCGGTTTCGTCATTCGAGCAAAGCAAGGAGCGCAGCGACGCAGCGCAGGCCCTAGATGACGAAGAGAGGGTTTCGCTCTCTCGGACACATTATTTCGCATCTCTCCATGAACCTTTTGCGTCCGGCCGGCGACACACAGCCGTGGACGACAAACCCAACCATGGAGAATTTCAATGACTGCTTTACTGCGAAACACCCTGCTTGCCGCCATCGCGGTGTCGGCCTTGACCGGATCGGCCCTGGCGGACGAGACCACCAAAAGCTGTGCCAAGACCAATCTCAACGACCTGTGGAGCGGCCGTTGCTGCGGCGTCGACTCCTCGGCTTGTCTGGGCGGTGGTAATGGCGGCCGCGATCACAACAACAATGGCGGACGCGGTAGCACGAACGGCGCCGGCAAGCAGTGATTTCAGGAATAAGGGCTGCTCGCGGCCTAGCACACGGAGGCCGTGGCCCTCGCTGAACGTCACTGCGGCGCAGAACGATCTCTGTTCTGCGCCGCCTTGCCCTTCGCGCGAGTTCACGGAATAGATCCTCGGGCCTGCGCGTCGGCTTCGCCCGTGGATGACGAAGTTCGGGCGGCTTCGGCTAGCCGCCCCGTTTCATCAGGGCAAGCTATCCGCGCAGCGCAGCGCGGACAGCCGCCGTGATTTTCCTCAGCTCCGCCTCATCCAACTTCTCGATGCTCTCGGCCAAAAGGTTGGCCAGCTCGGTTGCCGCCGGCGAAAGGCCCGATGTGTCGATCCTGACCCTCGGATGCGAGCTCTCGGCGAGGCGGGCAAGATCCTCGGCGTCGTCCCAGATGATGTTGAAATAGCCGATGATCTTCTGGATCAGTGTCCAGGTCGGCGCGCCGCGGCGGCCGTGCTCGAGCGCCGACAGATAGGCGGCGCTGACGCCGATGGCCTTGGCCATTACCTTCTGGCTGACGCCGCGCTCGGCGCGCAGCGTCCTGAGCTTCTCGCCGAACGGGGTCATGTCGGCTGGCTCATTGGCGAATCCTCATGACCGTATCCGCCGCAGCCGCACATAGAGCGCGCCCGAGCCGCCATGATTGCGGGCAGCATGATCGTGGCTGGACACCAGATGCCGGAAAGCGGGCGTCGACAGCCAGGCCGGCACGGCGCGGCGCAATATGCCGTCGCCGCCCGAGGACGACCCCTTGCCGGTGATGATCAGCACGTAGCGGATGCCGCCGGCATGCGCGCGGTTGAGGAAGGTGAGCAGCAGCGAATAGGCCTCGTCCTGCGTCATGCCGTGCAGGTCGACGCGGCCTTCGATCGGCAGCCGGCCTTTTTTCAGCTTGTGCAGCGTCTGGTCGTCGAGCGAATGCGCCACATGCGGCGCCTTCGGCTTGGCGGCCACGGCCGCTACGCCATTGGCGGCAGGCCGGGGGGTCTCGGGCTTGGGCTCGACAATGTCGGGGATCTCGACGGCGGTTTTGCCCTTCAGCGGCCGGGCAGAGCGCGCCACCAGGTTCCACAGGATACGGTCGTCGTCGCTGAGATGATCGTCGCGGCGGCTCACCGGGTCGCTCCATGCAGAAGCGCACGCGGCACCAGCGCATAGAAATCGGCCGCGTTGCGGACCACGCCGGCGATCTCGCCGGCAGCGTCGCCCGAGCCGGCGAAGAGATCGCCGCGCGCCGGACCGGTGATAGCCGAGCCGGTGTCCTGCGCGATCATTAGCCGCCGGAACGGTTTTTCATCGAAGGCGGTAAGGGTCGGCGCATCGATGTAGAAGGGCGTGCCGAATGTGTGCAGCAGGCGGTCGACCGCGACCGAGCGGCCCGGCGTCAGCGGCACCTTGGCGGCGGCGATGGGTCCAAGCGCGGCATCGTCGACCGCGGCCTCGCGGAAGAAGATATAGGAGCGGTTCCGCCACAGGATCTCGTCGACCCGGTCGGGATGTGCCTTGAACCAGGCTCGGATCGATTGCATCGTTACCTTTGTCAGCGGAATCTCGCCGAGATCGCTCAAGATCTTGCCTGGGCCGGTGAAGCGCTGGCCGGACTTGGCGGCATAGGTGACGCGGGCGAGCCTGCCGTCGGTCATCTTCAGACGTGCCGCGCCCTGCACATGGATGAAAAACGCATCGACCTTCTCGGCGAGCCAGGCGATTTCGAGATTTCGGCCGGCGAGCGCGCCGCGCTCGATTTCGCCGCGGTCGAAATATTCGACGGGAGCATCATCCGTCCGGCGGGCGAAGGCCAGATAGGCATCCATGCCGGCCGGCCGGTTGCCATCGTCGATTTCGATCAGGTCGGCGGGGCGCGACAGCAGCGGCACGGTGAATCGCCCGGTCCTGACCGGCGAGGCTTCGACCTCGGGCTCGTAGAAGCCGGTGACGAGACCCGAGCCGTTTTCGGGCTGCACCAGCATCGGCACGAAATGCCGTTCGAAAAAAGATCGCGCCTCGGACCTGCTCGGCGCCGAAACGGCACGCGCCTCGGCATAGGCATCGGCAAAAGCATTGAAATCGACGCCGAGCGATCCGGTGCGGTAAGATTTTATCGGCGTGTGGAAGGCCGAGCGGCGAAACGCGGCGAAGGCCGCAGCATGGTCATCTTCGCCCCAGCCCGGAAGGTCGCTGAAGGATTTTATGCCGAATGCGGAAGAGAGCGGCACGACTGGAGCCCCGCCGCTTGATCTCAATCTTCTTCTTCGGTGGCGACAAGCTTCCAATTCGGGTCGCGCGAGCGGGTGTCGCGGGCGAAGGTCCAGACATCCTTGACCTCGGCCACCGTTTCAGGGTCGCCGTCGATGACGGCGCCGGCCTTGTCGCGGGTCGCCGAGATCAGCTCGGAGACGACGCGCAGCGTGATATGCGCTTCCGAGCCCTTCATTTCGGCGGCGACGATGTCGGCCTTGTCGATGCCGACGAAGGAGGATTGGATCTTCTCCGATTTGGCCTCGCGGTCGCCGATCGCGGCGACGAAACCATCATAGACTTCGCGCGACAAAAGGTTCTTCAGCGTCTTACGGTCGCCGTCGGCATAGGCCATGACGATCATCTCATAGGCCATCTTGGCGCCGTCAACGAAGGTCTTGGGATCGAAGGACGGGTCATTGTCCTTGATCGCGCGCAGGCCCCTGTTGAGGTCGGTATCCGGCTTGGCGAAGGCGTCGATATCGGCATAGATCTCGGGCGCGGTTTCGCCCGGCGCGCGCTTGCGCGGCAGCGACACCACATTTTCAGGCTTTTGCGCCGCGTCGGCCTCGCGCGTGCGGCTCGCCGAATAAGGATCGAAGGGCGGGCGCTCGTTTCCGGTGCGACGTCCAAGCACGTTGCGCAGCTGGAAAAAGATCACAACCGCCGCAATCAGAAAGAAAATCGTGCCGAAGTCGAAGAAACCCATATTTTCCGCCAACTCGATCCCTGTCCGTGCCGGACCGGCGTAACCCCTGGGGACCGCGGTCGCATAGCGTTCAACACCCAAAGCATATAGAACGGCAGGCGCAATCATTCAAATCAAAGGCAGCCATACCTATCTAAAGGCGCCAAGGCCAGCGGCGATTGTCCGTCAGCGCCGCAAAAGAAGAAAGCGATCGGTCAAGACTTGCGCATCTCGTTCATCCCGCTGTTCCTGCTCCTGCTGCCGCTTCTGGAGATCGCCGGCTTCGTCGTCGTCGGCCGCGAGATCGGGGCTTTGGCTACGGTAGGGCTGGTCATCCTTTCCAGCGTCGCGGGCAGCCTGCTGCTGAGGCTTCAGGGTTTTGGCGTCATGGCGCGGGTGCGGGCGGAGATGGATGCCGGGCGCGATCCCAGCCGCCAGCTCGCGCACGGGGCGATGATCGTGCTGGCGGCGATCCTTTTGATCATTCCGGGCTTCATCACCGATTTCTTCGCCATTCTTCTCCTGTTGCCGCCGGTGCGCGACTTCGCCTGGCGCCTGCTCAAGAACCGCATAGTCATGGCGACCAGCTTCAGCCGCGGCTTTTCGGCGCGCCGCCGCAACAATGTCATCGACCTCGACGACAGCGACTATTCGCGCGACGATTATCCGGACCGGCCGGACCACAATTCGCCCTGGCGGCGGCTGAAGAACGATTAGTCCCGGACGGGGGATTTTGCCCGGTCGGCTCTGGCAGACGGCATGCCTTGGAGATTGGCCGAAACGCCCATCGCGATCGTCATTCCAGGGCGGAGCAGGAGCGAAGCTCCGTCGCGAAGACCCTGGAATCCATGCCGTTACCTTCGCCAAGGATCGCAACGGAGCAGAATTTTTGCACCGTGGCGGCGCTTCCAAGTCACGGAATGGATTCTACGGTCTGCGCGCGTCGCTTCGCTCCTTGCTCCGCCATAGAATGACGACGTTGGGGCGGCTTCAACCCATCCCCGGCGCTTACGCTGATTTCGCGGAAATGAACGGAAAATCTTGCACCAAGACAAATCGCAACCTTTCAAAATCCCTGTGACGGGGAACCAGTCCCGGACCTATCGCCCGACAGAGGCGGCAAAACTTGTTTTGTCCGGCCGAGCATGGTAGCGAACCCGCGATTTCAATCCGGTCAGCAATGCTGCCCAGGCAAAAGGACTTAAAGGCTCATGGCCAGCAACGATGACGCCGCGACCGGCGCCGCCAACGGCAACGGCACCCAAAACCAGCCCTCGCTCAATGTGCTTGCGCAATATGTGAAGGACCTGTCCTTCGAAAGCCCCGGCGCGCCGAATTCGCTGCGCGGCCGCGACAAGGCTCCGGGCATCGCAATCAATGTCAACGTCAACGCCAACCCGCTCTCGGACAAGCAGTTCGACGTCAATTTGACGCTGAACGCCAAGGCCTCCTTCGACCAGGAAGTGCTGTTCAATGTCGAGCTGGTCTATGGCGGCGTCTTCGCCATCAGCGGCTTCCCGCAGGAGCACATGCTGCCGCTGCTGTTCATCGAATGCCCGCGGCTTCTGTTCCCCTTCGCCCGCCAGATCGTCGCCGACGCCACCCGCAATGGCGGCTTCCCGCCGCTGATGCTCGATCCGATCGATTTCGCGCAGATGTTCCAGCAGCGCATCGCCGAGGACCAGGCTGCGGCTGGCAAGGTCCAGGTGAGCTGAGGCTAACCGGCGCGACACCCTATCGAAAGCCCGGCTTCGCGCCGGGCTTTTTTCGCTGCTTGCTCCGCCCTGGAATGACAGCCGGAAACATGGCCATGGCCAATCTCGAAGGTTGACGGCTGATCGTTGAGCCTGATCAACAAAAACCCCGGACAAAACGATGCCGGGGTTTTTTCGTCTTAGCAGTTCAGGAGCCGTCTATTCCGCCGGCGATGGTTTCTTGCGGAAGATCGATGCCAGATTGTCCCACAACTCGATCTTGGCGCCCTGGCGCTTCATGATCACGCCCTGCTGCAGGATCGACAGCGTGTTGTTCCAGGCCCAGTAGATCACGAGGCCGGCCGGGAAGCTGCCCATCATGAAGGTGAAGATCACCGGCATCCAGGTGAAGATCGCCGCCTGCGTCGGGTCCGGCGGCGCCGGGTTCATGCGCATCTGCAGGAACATGGTGATGCCCATGACCACCGCCCAGGCGCCCATATGCGGCAGGAAGGCGGGCGCCGCGAACGGCAACAGGCCGAACAGGTTGAAGATCGATGTCGGATCGGGCGCCGCGAGGTCGTGGATCCAGCCGAAGAACGGCGCGTGCCGCATCTCGATGGTGATGTAGAGCACCTTGTAGAGCGAGAAGAAGACCGGGATCTGCAGCGCCACCGGCCAGCAGCCGGCCAGCGGATTGATCTTCTCGGTCTTGTAGAGCTCCATCATCGCCTGCTGCTGCTTCATCTTGTCGTCCGCGTATTTCTCGCGGATCTCGACCATCTTCGGCTGCACCTTCTTCATGTTCGCCATCGAGGCATAGGACTTGTTGGCGAGGGGGAAGAAAATGGCCTTGACGACGACGGTGGTGGCGAGGATCGCCAGCCCGAAATTGCCGAAGAATTTGTAGAGCGTGTCGATGAGCCAGAACATCGGCTTGGTGATGAAATAGAACCAGCCCCAGTCGATCAAAAGGTCGAACTGGCGGATCTGCCGGTCCTTGGCATAGGCGTTGATGGTCGAGACTTCCTTGGCGCCGGCGAAGATTTCGGATTCGACCGTCGTCGACTGGCCGGGCGCGACGCTGATCGCGTCGGACAGGTAGTCGGACTGATAGCTGTGGCTGTGCGGCCCGTCCTTGAACTCAAAATAGGAGAATTTCGGCTGGAAGGGCTGCTTCTCCGTCGGGATGAGCGTCACGGCCCAGTATTTGTCGGTGATGCCGAGCCAGCCATTGGTCGACTTGCTGGGCGTGTATTCCTTGTCCTTCTCGATCTTGGCGTATTTGTATTCCTGCAACCCCTCGCTGCCGGTCACGCCGATCAGGCCTTCATGCAGCACATAGGTGCTGGCGACGGCCGGCTTGTCGAAACGGGTGACGCGCCCGTAATTGTACAGCGAGACGGCGGCCGTTCCCGAATTCTGCACCGTGTCGGAAACGGTGAACATGTATTCGTTGTCGATCGAGATGATGCGCTTGAACGTCAGGCCCTTGTCGTTGGTGAAGGTCAGCGTCACCGGCGTCGAGGGCGTCAGCGTCGGATTGCCGTCGACGCTCCACACCGTATCCGCGCCGGGCACAGTGCCGGTGGTGTCGTTGCCGACGAAGCCGATCTCGGCGAAATAGCCATTGGGCAGCGACGAGGGGTTGAGCAGCTCGATCTCGGGCGAGTTCTTGTCGACCGTCTCGGTGTAGTGCTTGAGCCTCAGGTCGTCGAGGCGCGCGCCGGTCAGGTTGATCGAGCCCTCAAGGCTGGGCGTGTCGATCTTGACGCGCTTGGTGGCGGCAATCGCCTGGTCGCGGCTGGCCGCGGTCACGCTGTCGCTGCCGGGCGCGCTGGGGATGGCGCCGGCGGTCGGGGCCGGCGTTCCGGCCGCGCTTGGATTGGTGCCCTGCGCTTCCTTCTTCTGCGCCTCGACGCGCTGTTGCTCGACGCGGGCCTGCTCGCGCTGCTGCTCCATGCGCGGGTTCATGTAGAACACCTGCCAGAGCGTCAGGATCAGCACCGACAGCGCGATGGTGATGAAGAAATTGCGGTTGTTTTCCATCGAAGCCCTTGGCCTATCGTGTTCCGCGCAGCCGGCGGGAGAGCTCGGCCTTCAACTGGCCGAACGGAATGGCAAGCACGTCTTCACGCCCGACGATGACATAGTCATTGCCGGGCGCCATGTCATCGGCGGCATGAACGCGCACGGCTTCCCTCAGCCGCCGCCGGACGCGGTTGCGCACCACGGCGTTGCCGACCTTCTTGGTGACTGTGTAGCCGACGCGCGGCGCAAGGTCATCGCCGCGGTCGAGAACTTCAACGAGAAAAAGCCGCCCGCGGCGTTTCTCGCCGCCGCGCACAGCCAAGAAATCCGCGCGTTTCAGAAGCCGCCCGGGAGTTTTCCCCTGTGGCTTGCCGGGTGCGGGCAACGATCTCGTCTTTCGTTCAGGCGCTGAGCCGCTTGCGGCCGCGGTTGCGACGGGCGGCAACGACGCCACGGCCACCCTTGGTGGCCATGCGGGCACGGAAACCATGCCGGCGCTTACGGACGAGCTTGGACGGTTGGTAGGTACGCTTCATTTGTTTTAATACCGCGGGGTGCGGCCCTTCTTGATTCTGTCACCGTGTAACAGGAGCTTTGCCGGGCCGGCCTAGGCGCGATCGAAACCGCGCCGGGACGAATGGCCCGAGCGTGAGCGGGCTTATAGAAAGAAGGTCTTTGGAAGTCAATCCGCCCCGCCGCGAGGCATTTTTCGCCGAGCCGACGATGAAATTGGCAAAAAGACCGCAAATCGCATAATCTTGGCCGATCAAGCCTTTGTGAATGCGCGTCAATGACGAGTGAAACTCTGCCCACGAACGAGAAGGCACAACCGGCGGCGGCGAATTCGTCGCGCCGGGTGCCATTGTCGCGCGGTCTGTCGACCAAGCTGCTTTTACTCACCATCGCCTTCGTGCTGCTGGCTGAAATCCTGATCTTCCTGCCCTGGATCGCCAGCTACCGGGTCAACTGGCTGAAGGAGCGCCTGAGCACAGCCGCTGCGGTGTCGATCGTGCTGTTGCAGGGCGAGCCCAACTCGCTGTCCCACAACGCCCAGAACGATGTGCTGATGGCGATCGGCGCCAAGGCGATCGCGGTGCGTGACGGTGGCGTCTCACGGCTTCTGGTGGTCGCCGACATGCCGCCACAGGTCGACGCGCACATCGATATAGCCAATGTCGGCCTGATCAACGGCATGACCGGCGCGCTCGACACGCTGTTCTTCGGCGGCAAGCGCATGCTGCGCGTCTTCGGTCCGGTCGGCGACAGCGACAAGGAATTCGAGCTGATCATGCCGGACTACCGTTTGCGCGACGCCATGCTGAGATACTCGCGCAACGTCGCCGTCGTCTCGCTGCTCATCTCGCTGTTCACGGCCATGCTGGTCTATGCGGCGATCGACCTGATCATGATCGGGCCGATCCGCACCATGACGCGTTCGATCCTGGCCTTCTCCGAGGCGCCCGACGATCCCGGCCGCGTCATCCGCCCTGCCGACCGCGCCGACGAGATCGGGGTCGCCGAACGCGAGCTGTCGCAGATGCAGGACCGGCTGCAGAAGATGCTGTCGGAGCAGAAGCATCTCGCGGATCTCGGCCTGGCCGTCTCCAAGATCAACCACGACATGCGCAACATCCTGGCGTCCGCGCAGCTGATGTCGGATCGCCTGCGCCAGGTGAAGGACCCGACCGTGCAGGCCTTCGCGCCGAAGCTTCTGCGCGCCCTCGACCGCGCCGTCTCCTACTCCGAAGGTGTGCTTCACTATGGCCGTACGCAGGAGCCGGCGCCGTCGCGCCGCCGCGTGCGACTGCGCCAGTTGGTCGACGACGTGCACGGCCTGCTCGACATCGAGGAGGGCATCGAGTTCATCAACGCCATCGAGCACGCCTTCGAGGTCGATGCCGATTCCGACCAGCTGTTCCGGGTGCTCACCAATCTCTGCCGCAACTCCGTGCAGGCGATGGCCGCCGACACCGAAAGCGCGGTGGTGCGCCGGCTGGCGGTCGCGGCCGAGCGCCAGGGCAGCGTCAGCCGCATCACCGTCACCGACACCGGACCCGGCCTGCCGCCCAAGGCGCGCGAGAACCTGTTCGCCGCCTTCCGCGGCTCGGCGCGCAGCGGCGGCACGGGGCTTGGCCTAGCGATCGCGCACGAGCTGATCCGCGCTCATGGCGGCACGGTCGAGCTGGTCGAATCGATCGGCGGCCGCACCGTCTTCGCCGTCACCATTCCCGATCAGCCGGTGCGGCTCGATCAGGCGCGCAACGGCCTGCGCCGCCCGGCTTGAGGTATGCCGATATTCAGGTGAGGCCGGCCTGCAAATGGCGGCTTCCTCCGCTTCCGGTGCTCACGTACTTTAAGTACGCTCCGCTCCGGTTCTCAGAAACCACCATTTTCGACTCGGCCTGACCTGAATCTCGATACACCTCAGGCGCGGCAAAACCACCTGCGACAAAACTTTTGCCGGATCGGCTTGCTTTTCGCAAATTCAGTCGTTAGGGAACACTCCACATCGCGGCCGGCATTCTCGACCGGATCGCGGGGCCTGTTTCATGCACGGCCTGTTGCGCGCCCGTAGCTCAGCTGGATAGAGCACCAGACTACGAATCTGGGGGTCAGGAGTTCGAATCTCTTCGGGCGCGCCAACAATTTCAGATATTTAGCTGAATCCCACCGTTTTCAAATGGCCGTTTTGAAACGGCTTTGCATCGTCGGATGGATTTGCGCGGTTGGGAGAACTGCAGCGAAGGATCGGGCGATCATCCGGCCCGAAATGTGTTGCGTTTATGTATGCGGCAGAACCAATTGCAAAATAAAATCAGTCGGCCTAATCTGAACCGATTGCACAATGCAATTAGATTTGTGATGCCGTGTGAGGAACAGACAATGGCCAAGCTCGTGTTCGGAATGAACCAGTCGCTGGACGGCTACGTCGATCACACGGCCTTCGGGCCGAGCCCCGCGCTCTTCCGCCACTTCATCGAGGAGGCCGAGCGCCAGGCGGGCAGCATTTACGGTCGCCGCATGTATGAGGTCATGCGCTACTGGGACGACGAGCATCCTGAATGGGATGCCGAGCGACTTGCCTACGCGGCGGCGTGGCGGCGCCAGCCGAAATGGGTCGTCTCACGCTCGATGAAGTCCGTCGGTCCCAACGCAAGGCTTGTCGAGGGCGATCTCGGGGACGCTATCCGAAAGCTGAAGACCGAGCGCGACGGCGAGATCGAAGTCGCCGGCCCGGATTTGGCGCGAAGCCTCACTGAACTGGGCCTGATCGATGAGTATCGGATCTACCTGCACCCCGTGGTGCTTGGTCACGGCAAGCCGTATTTCGCCGGGCCCCGGCCGCCGCTGCGCCTGATGGCTCATGATCGGATCGGCGAGGATGTGATCAGGTTGAGCTACGTTCCTGCCTGATCTCGCGACGTCCTCTCGTGCCGCACCAGACTGCTTATCCGAGCTTCGCAGTCCGAATCTTCGGGCGCCATTCCTGTTCAACGCCCACTCTGAATGATCAGGGCAGGGCTCAGCGCGGCTTATGCCGTATATACCAGCGCCAGGATTCTGGGCGAGATGGTGAAGCGCACGGTCAAACGATTGCCCGATGAAGTGACCGCCTCGCCCGAGGCGAGATCGATGGCGATGTCCTCAAAGTCCAGCACCCGGCCGTCGAGCGGAAACGAGGCCTTGTAGACCGCCTCCTTGATCGCAAACAGAATGCGGCTGCCCAGGCGGGAGTCAAGATCGCCCAGACGGTCCTGCGGCGTTGCCACCATGCCTTGGAGGTCGTGCGGCAAGGGCAGGGCAGGCTCGATGTCGACGCCCACGCTTCTCATCGCGTCGGATCGCGCGGCGACTGCCACGGCAAGTTCGTCATCATGCGCGATTGAACCGACGATCCCTGCAGGCCAGATCGGGTTTCCCGATTGGCCCCGCAAGACGGCGAGATCCGCGCACCTCAGCCGCCGCAGCAATTCATGCGCGACCCGGCGGCCCGCTCCGGTGGCGGCGCGCGCCCTTTGTTCGCGCGTGGCGATGGAAGCGGCTTCCGCCGGCAGGAGGTATTGTTCGTCGCCGGCACGAATAAGACGGCAGCCGGTGACGAGGCCGGGCTGCGCGAGGCCGGCCAGCGCCTGCTCGACGGCGCTCTCGATGTCCGGTCGCGCGTCGTCCGGCCGTGTGATCACTTGCTGCTCAATTCGAGCACGGCAATCATCTCGCCATCCTCGTCCAGTTCCGTCTCGACGAAACCGAAGCCGGCATAGAGCCGGCGCGCCGCCTCGTTGTCCGGTTCGTAGCAGATCGAGACGCGGCGTATGTGGCCGAGCTGCGCGATCTCCTCCAGCACCCGGGCAACCGCGGCACGGCCAAGGCCCTTGCCTTGTTCGCGGCGGTCGATCATGAAACGATAGATGATCGCCTCGTCATCGTCCTCCGGAGCGCTGTACATCAGGAATCCGACGACGCGCCCGGCCGCGACGACAGCGCGGGCGATGGCCTCGTCATCCTCCCCGGCCTCTTCCAGCGAGTCGACATTCGAAGCAACGAAGCCTTGCTGCTCGGGCATCAGCTCGAGCGCCAGGATCGCCGCGCGGTTATCTTCGCCTACGGGCCGCAGGACAACCGGGCGGTCGCCTGTCCGCGCGTCGGCGGAACGCTTCACTGTTTCTGCCCGATCTTGATCGCGCGCGCGTCGATCGGCGTCACCACGCCATAGAGCTTCGCCGGGTTGCCGCGCCACACGGTGTTGGGCTCCAGCACTTCGCCCTTCATGACGAAGCAATCGAGGTCCGCCACGGATCCCTCGCCCATTGCCACCGCGTAGTGGACGAAGGCGGCGGGGGCGAGCGTGCAGCCATTGCCGATGCGGATGTAGTCGGACTTGAACGCGCCTTCCTCCAGCGAATGCGCCTGGATGACGCAGCCCTCGTTGAGCGTCGCGTCGTCGCCGATCTCCACCAGCGACCGCTCGGTGATGATGCTTCCCCCGTCATAGACGCGCCGCCCGACCTTAACGCCCACCAGACGCAGGAGCAGCGGCCTGAAGGGGGTGCCGGTGAACAGGCCCATGATCGGCGAATCGGACAGTTTCCAATGGCGTTCGTGCCGCCAGAATACCGGGTCGTAGATTGTCGCCATCCTGGGCTTCAGCCGGCGAAAACCGAGGCTGACGCGTTCCAGGAAGACATAGAACGGAATGCCGATCGCCGTGGTCAGCACCACCGCCACGAACAGCGCCGTCTGCTCCCATTCGTTGTAGTAGTTGAGCGCCCTGTCCCAGATGGCGAGCGTCAGGAACAGGATCAGCCACTGCGCGGCCAGGAACAGCAGCGCGGTGACCAGATTGTGGAGGTTCTTCAGCGGCAGCCGGCGGCGGCGCTCCTCGTCGGAGATCAATCCGAGCAGCTCCTTGTCGCGATTGACCATGCGCGGGATTTCAAAGGGCGGCGACCCAAGCAGCCCGACATTCTCGCGCACGGGACCATCGACCGGTACATGCACCTTGGTTCCGAGCAGGCAATTGTCGCCGGTGCGGGAATCCGGCGAATAGATGATGTTGTTGCCGAAGAAGTTGCGCTCGCCGACCCGCGTATGCTCGAGGCGGAAGGAGTTGGCGGACTTCTGCATGTTGACCATGAACAGGCCGTCCGAGACCATCGTTTCCGAGCCGATCTCGCTGAGCTGCGGGTTTTCATGCCGCTGGTTGGTGCCAAAATTCGACCCGGTCTGGTTCACCTTGTTCAGCCGCCAGCCGATGGCGCGCAAATAGTAGACGACGGCCGAGCTGTCGCCGAACAGCACATTCAGCAGCCGCACGTTGCTTACCAGCTCCAGCATCGATTGCAGCCAGTAGTGAAAGCCGTAGAGCGAATAGTCTCGGCCGGGCTTCAGCATCAGGTTGAACAGCCGCGGCACGATGGCCGCCAGCAATACGCCGCCGATGATGAAGCCCGCCAGCGTCACCGTGGTGCCGATCGCCACGATGCCGATGGTCTCCTGATAGTCGTCGCCGACATTCTCCCAGTAGGTGTGGAACAGAAGCGGGAACGGCGTGACGATGGCGAAGAGGATGAAGAGCTGGATCGCCTCGTAGATGATCCGGCGCGCTCGCGACAGCGGCACGTTGGGAACCGTGCAATAGTCCGCCTCGGTCGGAATCGCCGGCGATCCGTGCCAGCGCTCGCCGGCAGGGATCGCCTGTCCGCGATGCAGCGACGAAGCGTGGCCAAGCTGGGCGCCGTCGCCGATGCGGGTGTCGATGTCCAATGTTGAGCCGACGCCGACGAAAGCGTTGTGGCCGATGTCGAGCGGGCCGGTGTGGATGTAGCCCGCCTGGGCGCGGAAGCCCAGGATCATGGAATCCTTGCGCAGGATCGAGTTGTCGCCGATGCTGATCAGGTCGGTGCAGACCGGAACGGACCGGCACTCGATAACGGTGCGGTTGCCGAGCCGGGCGCCGAGCAGGCGCAAATAGAGGCTGTATAGCGGGCTGCCGCGGAACAGCACCACCGGCGCGCTGCGAACCAGCGTCTTGACGACCCAGAAGCGATAATAACGCCAGCCCCAGATCGGGAACGTCTCGGCCTTCCAGCGGCCGACCAGCAGCCATTTGGCGATGATGGCAAAGCCGCTGAGCCCGAAGAAGACGCTGGCGGACAACAGAACGCAGCGCAGATAGAGCTGCACCGGGTCGTCCAGCGCGTCATAGACCCAGTTGAGCCCGTCATTGATCGCCCAGAGCGAGCCATAGCTGTAGAGCGCGTAGAACATGAGCTGCCCAAAGCCCGTGCTCCAATAGGCAAAGCTGGAAGCCCGATGCGTCAGCATCGGCTCGCTCGCAGCAACCGCGGCCATCTGCGGCGCGCGCAGGTGTTCGGCGAGCTTCGCGACCGTGGGATGCAGGTAGACGTCGCGCATCGAGGTCGTCGACCAGGCCTTGCGGGAGCGGATGCGCGCGCAGAACCTCGCCATCAACAGCGAGTTCGCGCCGAGGTCGTCGAAGAAGTGGTCTTCGATGGAGATGTCCTCGAATTTCAGCACATCCTGCAGCGTGTCGACCAGAAACCTCTCGTCCTCGTTGCGCGGGTCGATCATCGCATGGCCGGCCGCGACGCGCGCGCTGGTCGGCTTTGGCAGCTTTCTCAGGTCGACCTTGTTGGAGACGGTCATCGGGATCGCGGGCAGCTGCTCCAGATAGGCCGGAACCATGTAGTCGGGCAGCCGCTGCTTGAGTTCCCGCACGAGCATGGTGCGATCCACACTGTCGCCTCCGCTCCTTGGGGCGTAATAGGCGACCAGTTCCGTGCGCTCGGGCTCGATCTCCCACGTCGTGACCGCCGCCTGCGCGATACCCGGCTGTTCCAGCAGCACGGCCTCGATCTCGCCCAGCTCGATGCGGTAGCCGCGGATTTTCACCTGCGTGTCGATGCGGCCGTGGTATTCGATCTCGCCCTTGTCGTTGATGCGGCCGAGATCGCCCGTCCGGTAGATGCGGCCGCTGGGATTGTTCGGCAGGCCGATGAAATCCTTGATGAATCGCTGCTCGGTGAGTTCCGGCCGATTGAGGTAGCCTACCGCAACGCCCATGCCACCGATGCAGATCTCGCCCAGCTGATCGCCGGTCAGCACCTTCGGCTTTTCGGGGTCGAGAATGGCTATCGAATAGGTGGGCAGCGGCCTGCCGATGGTCACCGGTTCGTCCGGCGTCAGCAAACCCATGGTGGCAGTGACCGTCGCCTCGGTCGGGCCATAGGTGTTCAGGATCTGGCGGCCGGGCTTCGCCCAGCGCACCACGAGCTTATGCGAGCAGGCTTCGCCGCCGACCAGAATCGTGCGCAGGCTGGGCGCGTCGCTCTCGATCGACGACAAAAGCGTCGGACTGCAGGCCATGCAGGTGATGTGATGCTCGCGCAGGAAGCTGGCCAGCTCTTCGCCCACGAGGGGCTGCTGGCCGGGCGCCGGCACGACCGTGGCACCGGCGGCAAAGGGCACCCAGATCTCCTCCGAGGAGAAGTCGAAGGCGATGGTCATGCCCTGGTACACGCGGTCGCCCGGCTGGTAACCGTAGGATGCTGCGGCGACGCGGATGAAGTTGCAGAAGCTCCGATGCGTGATGACCACGCCTTTCGGCTTGCCCGTGGTGCCGGAGGTGTAGAGAATGTAGCAGGTCTGGTCCTGGCTGCCCTCCGGCAGGGGCGCAGTTTCCGGCTTGAGAGCGATTTCGGATTCCGCCGAGTCGATCGAGATATGCGGAACCGGCAGGCGCGCCACGCGCGCGGCATAACCGGAGACGCTGATCACCATCGTGACATTGGCGTCCTCGATGATCATCACCATGCGATCTTCGGGGAAGGCTGTGGCTAAAGGGACGAAGGCCGCCCCGGCCTTCATCACGGCAAGGATGGCGATATAGGTTTCGGCGGAGCGATCCAGCAAAAGGCCTATCCTGTCGCCCGGCTTCACGCCGCGCTCGATCAGCAGATGCGCGAACTGGTTGGCACGGCTGTTCAGCTCGCGGTATGACCAGGGCCGGCCGCCGGAAATCACCGCCGGTGCTGCGTCGAAGCGGCTCGCCAGATCGCCGAAGAAGCGGTCAAGCCTCTCATGCGGCTCACCCTTATGGATGAAATCGGGGCCGATCAGGATCTGATCGCGCGGTGGCGATTCCGTCACGACTTTGGCTTCGGTCGCGTTTTTCTTGGCGGGCTTGCTTGCTTCATTCAGAGACATTGGAGGACCCACGAGCCCGTTGATGGCTCGCACTATGCCGTGATTGGCGAAAAGACAATTGACTGACGATGACGGGCCAGTTGATTTGCCTTTGCGGCGGATTTGAGATGGCGTTCCGATCGGCAATTCATGCCACGTGACGTTCACGATGATGTGACGGAGCGCCGATCTCCCCCGCGAAGCCGTATCGTTTTGCGCGCGCTCTGCGGGATCATCTCCGCAGGCAGCGCTCGATCAGCTCGCGGATGCGTCGCCGCTCAATCGGTAAGCAAGCAGATATCCGCCTCGACGACGCAATAAGGGACGTGCCGGAAATCGCGGATGCGCACGACCTCATCGCCGCGCCAGTCGATCAGCATGAAGCCGCGCACCGCATCGTGCGCCTGCGGGTTGCGGATCAGGATCGCCGGCTGGCCGTCGACGAAGCCGAGCGACAGCGCCCAGTCGCCGAGGCGGTCGTAGTTGCCGAAATAGGTCGAGGCTTCCTTCTTGCCGTTGAGGCGGGCGCGATTGAGGACGTCGACCTGGACGTCCTCGGCGACCAGCGTCCTGACCCCGTCGAAGTCGCGTGCGTTGAACAGGTCGATGTAGCGGCGCAGCCGGCGCTCCTCCTCCCGGTCGAGCTTCGGCATAGCCACTTGGTCCGTTCGGGCGGCCAGCGCCTTCAGCTCTGCCCGGCCGCGATGCAGCGCCGCCTTGGTTGCAGCCAAAGTCGCTCCCGTCACCTCGCAGGTTTCGGAAAGGCTGAGACCGAGCACGTCGATCAGGACCACGGCGCTGCGCTGCGCCGGCGTGAGTTGCATGAACGTGCGCAGGCTTGCTGCCGCCGCAAGCCTCGCCTCGGCGCTGGCCGAGAGATCCTCAATCGTCGTCATGTCGGTTTCGGTGATACGTGAGCGCTCCCGCTGGCGGCGGCGCAGATGATCCTGCGCCGCATTGTGGGCGATGCGGAACAGCCACTGCTCGAGGCGCTCGACGCGGGCGCCGCCATCATACGCGGCAAGCGCCTTTACAACCGTCTCCTGCACGATGTCCTCGCCCTCGATCGACGAGCCGGCCATGCGGGCGGCATAGCGGTGCAGCTTCGGGCGCAGCCCGACAAGCATGGATTCGAGTTCCGCGCGGTCGAATTTCGCTGCGCTCATCGTCCTCATTCTCGCCTCGCCGATTACATGCCGTGCCCTGGTCAGGCCGGCACGGCTTCATCTGCCCCGGCCAGCATACGATAGTCGCCGACGATCTTCGCCGGCGACCTGGCAAGCGGCGTCGAACGTCGCGCGGCATGATCGGCGCCGAAGGCCTTGAACGCGTCGAGCTCGGTCAGCGCCGAGCTATCCTTGTCGTAGCCGACGATGTGGACGAACTCGCCATTCTCCAGTTCGAGCACCAGATAGCGCAAGGTTTGCGGCTGCGTTTCATCCAGCGCCTCGAACACTTTTGCCACCAGCGCCCGGTTCTCGGCGATGCTTGCGTCTTTCACGCCGTAGCGGATGAGATTGTAGGTCATGGTCGTCTCCTGTTTGCGATCTGCGTGAGGAAGACGTTCCATGGCCTCCAAAGGATTCCCGGGCCGGGTCTTATCTTTTTGATCGTCTGCGGCGATCAGCCGGTTCCGCCGATCATGGAGACGATCGTGTCGTCGCCGGCCGATTGCGGCCGCATCCGGCCGCTGGCCAACTCGACCGACAGTTTGCATAGGGCTGAGTTGACGGGCGTCGCCATGCCGTGCAGCCGCCCGAGAAGCACGATCTCGCCGTTGAGGAAGTCGGTTTCGAGGGAGCCGGTCCCGCGCACGATGCTCTGCAGCGTCGAGGAGCCGACACGCGTTCGGCCGGGGATGGCGGTTATGGTCAATTCCTCGCGCGCCATGGCGTCGGTCTTGTCCCAGTCGATCCCGGCGGCGGTGAGCACCGCCTCGGCTTCGGCGCGCGCCTTGGCATACCATTTCCGCTGCAGCTCGGTCTCGCCCAGCGCCGCGTCGATGATGTTGCGAAGGTTGGCGAGCAGCTTGCGGTACTTGCTGCTCATCACATTGTCCCTGGGGTCGGCGATGAAACCGGAGGCGCTCAGAACCCGCATAGTTTCTCGACTGTGTCGTCGGTGCCGGAAGGATAGCGGCCGATATCGAAGGCGCCGATCTTGGGCGCGAAATAGGCCGCGACCTGACCGGGCGTGTCGTAATCGGCCGGCAGCATGACCGTCGCGCCATAGACATTGGCGAAGAAACGCAAGGCCAGCGCCTCGTTGGCGACGCCGTTCTGGAAGCAGCACACCGGCTGCGCCGTGACACCGGCGGCGTTGAGCCGTTGCAGCGCCCCGAGCGTATCAGGCGTTTTCATCGTCAGCAGCACGACATCGTCTGGCTCGACGGAAATCTCCCACGGGTCGGCATGGGCGGGAAAGCGCGCGGTCCCTGTGCCTTGCGGGGTGGAAAGCGACAGTCCCGAGGCGCGGATGGCGTCGAACTGCCTGCCGCGGGCGATGCCGAGCACCGTGTGGCCTGAAAAACTCAGCTGGGCCGCGATGGCGCCGCCGACGGCGCCGATTCCATAGACGATGATGCGCATGCTGTTCCCGTCATGATTGGAGTTGGGACTTCAGTCGAGCTGACCGAAAAAGCCTACAGCGTTGTCGCCGAGGCGGCGACCATCCGCGCCCTCCGTTCACGCAATCGTGGCCGCTGCCGCCCGCCCCGCGCTGCGCCCCGAGAAAATGCAGCCGCCGAGGAAGGTGCCTTCCAGCGCCGCATAGCCATGCACGCCGCCGCCGCCGAAGCCGGCGACCTCGCCCACCGCATAAAGCCCCGGCACCGGCTGGCCGGCGGCATTGAGCACGCGGCTATCGAGGTCGGTCTGCAGCCCGCCCAGCGTCTTGCGGGTCAGGATGTTGAGGCGCACCGCGATCAGCGGGCCGTTCGCCGGATCGAGCATCTTGTGCGGCTTGGCGGTGCGGATCAGCCTGTCACCGAGATAGGAGCGCGCACCGCGCAGCGCGGTGATCTGCGCATCCTTGGAGAACGGATTGTCGAGCTGCCTGTCGCGGGCGCGGATCTCGCGCTCGACCTGGGCGACGTCCAGCAGCGGCTCGCCGCCGGCCAGCGCGTTCATGCGCGCCACCAGCCTGGAAAGATCGGCCTCGACGATGAAATCCTCGCCCTTTTCCATGAACGCCTTCACCGGGCCGGGAATACCTGATGTCGCGCGGCCCAGCACCTGCCGCCAGCTTTTGCCGGTGAGGTCCGGGTTCTGCTCGGAGCCCGACAGCGCGAACTCCTTCTGGATGATCTTCTTGGTCAGGATGAACCAGGAATAGTCAAAGCCGGTGCTCACGATGTGGCTGAGCGTGCCCAGCGTGTCGAAGCCCGGATAGAGCGGCGCCGGCAGCCTTTTGCCGCGCGCGTCGAGCCAAATCGAGGAGGGGCCGGGCAGGATGCGGATCGCGTGCTCGGTCCAGATCGGTGCCCAGTTCCTGATGCCCTCGACATAGTGCCACATGCGGTCGCGGTTGATGACCCTTCCGCCGGCCGCCTCGGTGATCGCCAGCATGCGGCCATCGACATGGTCCGGCACGCCGGTGATCATCCGCTTCGGCGGCGCGCCCAGCCGCTGCGGCCAGTTCTGGCGCACCAGCTCGTGATTGCCGCCGATGCCGCCGGAGGCGACGATCACCGCTTGCGCATGGAGCTCGAAATCGCCGGCCATTTCACGAGAACTCTTGCGGCCGCGCTCCACCGTGCTTGGCTGCAAGATCTCGCCACGTACGCCGCTGACCGTGTCGCCGCTGCGGACAATCTCGGTGACCCGGTGACGGAACCTGAACTCGACCAGCCCGCGCTTCTGCGCCTCGCGCACGCGCAGCACGAAGGGCTCGAGCACGCCGGGCCCGGTGCCCCAGGTGATGTGGAAGCGCGGCACCGAATTGCCGTGGCCGACGGCATTGCCGCCGCCGCGCTCGGCCCAGCCGACGACGGGGAAGAATTTCATGCCCCGCTCGATCAGCCAGGAGCGCTTCTCGCCCGCGGCGAAGCCGACATAGGCCTCAGCCCATTTGCGCGGCCAGAAATCCTCCGGACGGTCGAAGGCGGCGGTGCCCATCCAGTCCTCGAGCGCGAGGTCGTGGGAATCGCGGATGCGCATGCGCCGCTGCTCCGGCGAATCGACCAGGAACAGCCCGCCGAACGACCAGAAAGCCTGGCCGCCCAGCGACTGTTCCGGCTCCTGGTCGACGATGATGATTTTCTTGCCGGCCTCCGCCAACTCCGTCGCGGCGACGAGGCCGGCCAGCCCCGCGCCGACAATGATCACGTCCGCGTCAGCCATTTTCCCTCCCATAATTAGCCGGCAAACTTATTGCAAAGCCTCAGACGGGCTCCCAGCCGTCTTTGTCACCGGCGCGGAAGATGGCGTCGATGACTTTCTGGTTGAGCACCGATTCCTCCAGCGTGAAGACGCGGTCCTTGCCGCCTTGGGCGGCGCGCACGAAGGCTTCGCACTCCAGCCGGTATTGCTGCGTGCCTGGGAAGCGGAACACCTGCGTCTCGCTGTGGTTCTGGTTGTGCAGCTCGATGCGGTGGTGATCGTAGAGCCCGGCATTGAACGGGGCGAAGACCTCGATGAAGCCCTTCTCGCCGTGGAATACCATCACCTGCCGCGCCGCCATCTGCGTCGACAGGTAGAAGGACAGCTCGAAATCGCCGAAATCGGCTCGGATCGAGGAATAGATGTCGGTGCCGAAAGTCTTGTCGCGCTCGATCGTCGCCTGCACCCGCAGCGGCTCCTTGCCGGTCGAAAAGCGCGTCGACACGGCCGGATAGACGCCGATGTCAGGCAGCGCGCCGCCGCCGAGATCGAGCTGGTTGCGCATGTTCTTGGGGTCGACATTGAAATAGGAAAACGCGCCCTGCACATGGCGCAGCCGGCCGATGGCGCCGCTGGCGATGAGGTCGCGCACCTTGATCCATTGCGGGTGGTAGACGACCATGAAGGCCTCGCAGACCAGCACCTTCTTCTCATCGCGCAGCCTGATCAGCGGCGGGATGTCCTTGGCGTCGAGCGCCAGCGGTTTTTCCACCAGCACATGCTTCCCGGCCTCGATCGCCTTCGCCGTCCATTCGACATGCTGCGAGGTGGGCAGCGGAATGTAGACGCCGTCGACCTCCTTGGAGGCGAGCAGTTCCTCATAGGAGCCGAAGGCGTGACGGGCGCCGAAACGCTCGCCCAGCGCCTTGGCCTTCGACAGGTCGCGGCTGGCGATCGCCGACAGGACGCCGTTCTCCGACTCCACGATTGCCGGCAAAAGCTGCTCGCGGCCGATCTTCGCCGTCGACAGAACACCCCATCGGAACATCACGCTTCTCCGTGTCGGTTTACAGGCGACGAGGTTTGCCTGAAATCGGCGGAAAAGCCAATGCGTGAGGCAGCGCGCCCTTCCTCGCCCCACGCAGTGGGCTACGGCATGCATCAATTTCCAAGCGGCTGGTCTTGGCGACGGCGTGCATGGCAGCTTGGCGCATGCATTGTCTTATGTAGCGCTGGTCGACCCCCACTCCGTCTCGGCTTCGCCGAGCCACCTCTCCCCCGA
>NZ_VFTQ01000048.1:0-30874 GCF_006439475.1 Mesorhizobium sp. B2-8-9
ATGCCCGGCGACAACATCACCGTCGACGTCGAGCTGATCGTGCCGATCGCGATGGAAGAGAAGCTGCGCTTCGCCATTCGTGAAGGCGGCCGCACCGTCGGTGCCGGCATCGTCGTCACCATCAAAGAGTAATTTGGACTGAAACCGATCTGTCGCGGGCGCGGGAGCTGCCCGCGCCGCGCCAGAACAAGGAATTGACGCATGAACGGACAGAATATCCGCATCCGCCTTAAGGCGTTTGACCACCGGGTGCTCGACGCCTCGACGCGCGAAATCGTGTCGACCGCCAAGCGCACCGGCGCCAACGTCCGCGGCCCCATCCCGCTGCCGACGCGGATCGAAAAATTCACGGTCAACCGGTCGCCCCACGTCGACAAGAAGAGCCGCGAACAGTTCGAGATGCGCACGCACAAGCGGCTGCTCGACATTGTCGATCCGACCCCCCAGACGGTCGATGCTTTGATGAAGCTCGATCTGGCCGCCGGTGTCGACGTCGAGATCAAGCTCTAAGGGAATGAGAGAGCGGTAAGGGGCGGTGCCCCTGGCCCGGAACTCTAAAGGAATTGAACCGATGCGTTCAGGTGTGATTGCAAAGAAGGTGGGAATGACCCGCATCTACAACGATGCTGGCGAACACGTTCCCGTCACCGTTCTCCAGATGGAGAACTGCCAGGTCGTGGCCCAGCGCACGCAGGAGAAGAACGGCTACACCGCCGTCCAGCTCGGCGTTGGCCTTGCCAAGGTGAAGAACACGTCGAAGGCGATGCGCGGCCATTTCGCCGCCGCTTCCGTCGAGCCGAAGGCCAAGGTCGCCGAGTTCCGCGTCTCCGCCGACAACATGATCGACGTCGGCGCCGAGCTGACCGTCGAGCATTTCGTCGTCGGCCAGAAGGTGGACGTCACCGGCACCTCGACCGGCAAGGGTTTCCAGGGCGTGATCAAGCGGCACCACATGGGTGGTGGCCGCGCCACGCACGGTAACTCGGTCTCGCACCGCACGCACGGCTCGACCGGCCAGCGCCAGGACCCCGGCAAGGTGTTCAAGGGCAAGAAGATGGCCGGCCACATGGGCGACACCCGCGTCACCACGCAGAATGTCGAGGTCGTCTCGACCGACGCCGATCGCGGCCTGATCCTGATCCGCGGCGCGGTTCCCGGCGTCAAGGGCGCCTGGATCCTGGTTCGCGACGCCGCCAAGGTTGCGCTGCCGGCCAATGCGCCGAAGCCGGCCGCGATCCGCGCCGCTGCCGCCAAGAACGAAGCCCCGGCCACTGAGGGAGCCGAATAATGGATCTCAAGATCACAACGCTGGGCGGCAAGGACGCCGGCAAGGTGGAACTCTCCGAGGAGATTTTCGGCCTTGACCCGCGCGAGGACATCCTGCAGCGCGTCGTGCGCTGGCAGCTCGCCAAGAAGCAGCAGGGCACGCACAAGGCCAAGGGCCGCGCCGAAATCGCGCGCACCGGCGCCAAGATGTACAAGCAGAAGGGTACGGGCCGCGCCCGTCACCACTCGGCCCGCGCTCCGCAGTTCCGCGGCGGCGGCAAGGCACACGGCCCGGTCGTTCGCAGCCATGAGCACGAGCTGCCGAAGAAGGTCCGTGCGCTTGGCCTCAAGCACGCTCTCTCGGCCAAGGCCAAGAGCGCTTCGCTGATCATCGTCGACGAGCTGAAGCTCACCGAAGCCAAGACCAAGGCGCTGGTGGCGAATTTCGAGACGCTGGGGCTGACCAACGCCCTGGTCATCGGCGGCGCCGAGCTTGACCAGAATTTCAAGCTGGCCGCGACCAACATTCCGAACATCGACGTGCTGCCCATCCAGGGCATCAACGTCTACGACATTCTGCGCCGCGGCACGCTGGTCCTTTCGAAGGCCGCCGTCGAGGCTCTCGAGGAGCGCTTTAAATGACCGACCTCCGTCACTACGACGTGATCGTCTCGCCGGCGATCACCGAAAAGTCGACCATGGCTTCCGAGCAGAACCAGGTCGTCTTCAACGTCGCCAAGAAGGCGTCGAAGCCGGAAATCAAGGCTGCCGTGGAGGCTCTCTTCGGCGTCAAGGTGACGGCTGTGAACACGCTCGTCCGCAAGGGCAAGATCAAGCGCTTCCGCGGCACAGTTGGCCGCCAGGGCGACGTCAAGAAGGCGGTTGTGACGCTGGCCGACGGCCAGTCGATCGACGTCGCGACGGGTCTCTGAGCAAGGCCGCGAGGACAGGACAATGGCACTTAAGAAATTCAACCCGGTAACGCCGAGCACCCGCCAGCTGGTCATCGTCGACCGCTCGGGCCTCTACAAGGGCAAGCCCGTCAAGGGCCTGACCGAAGGCCTGACCAAGTCGGGCGGCCGCAACAACTACGGCCGCATCACGGCCCGCTTCATCGGCGGCGGTCACAAGCGTTCGTACCGCATCATCGACTTCAAGCGTAAGAAGTACGACGTCGTCGGCACGGTCGAGCGTATCGAATACGATCCGAACCGCACCGCCTTCATCGCGCTGATCAAGTACGACGACGGCGAGCTGTCCTACATCCTGGCCCCGCAGCGTCTTGCTGCCGGCGACAAGATCGTGGCCGGCGAAGCGGTCGACGTGAAGCCGGGCAACGCGATGCCGCTGGCCTCGATGCCGGTCGGCACGATCGTCCACAACATCGAGCTGAAGCCGGGCAAGGGCGGCCAGGTCGCCCGTTCGGCTGGCGGTTACGCCCAGCTCGTCGGCCGCGACCAGGGCATGGCGATCCTGCGCCTCAACTCGGGCGAGCAGCGTGTCGTGCACGGCTCTTGCATGGCCACCGTCGGCGCCGTGTCGAACCCCGACCACGGCAACATCAACGACGGCAAGGCCGGTCGCACCGTGTGGCGCGGCAAGCGCCCGCACAATCGCGGCGTGGCCATGAACCCGGTCGACCATCCGCATGGCGGCGGCGAAGGCCGCACCTCGGGTGGCCGTCATCCGGTTTCGCCCTGGGGCAAGCCGACCAAGGGCAAGAAGACGCGGTCCAACAAGGCGACCGACAAGTTCATCCTGCGCTCGCGTCATCAGCGCAAGAGCTAAGAAGAGGTAACGCCAAGTGACTCGTTCGATTTGGAAAGGCCCCTTTATCGACGGCTACCTTCTCAAGAAGGTGGACAAGGTTCGTGAAGGTGGTCGCAATGAGGTGATCAAGATGTGGAGCCGTCGCTCCACCATCCTGCCGCAGTTCGTCGGCTTCACCTTCGGTGTCTACAACGGCCAGAAGCACGTTCCCGTCTCGGTGAACGAGGACATGGTCGGCCACAAGTTCGGTGAATTCGCTCCGACCCGGACCTATTACGGTCACGGCGCGGATAAGAAGGCGAAGAGGAAATAATCATGGGCAAGGCCAAAGCTCCGCGCAGGCTTGCTGATAACGAGGCGCGTGCCGTTCTGCGCACGATCCGCATCAGCCCGCAGAAGCTCAACCTGGTTGCCGCGCTGATCCGCGGCAAGAAGGTCGCGACAGCGCTTTCCGACCTCGAATTCTCGGCCAAGCGGATTTCCGGCACGGTCAAGAAGACGCTGGAGTCGGCGATCGCCAATGCGGAAAACAATCACGACCTCGACGTCGACGCTCTGATCGTGGCGGAAGCCTATGTCGGCAAGTCGATCGTCATGAAGCGTTTCCACGCTCGTGGCCGCGGCCGCGCCAGCCGTATCGAAAAGCCGTTCTCGCACCTCACGATCGTCGTTCGTGAAGTCGAGGAAAAAGGGGAGGCCGCATAATGGGCCAGAAAGTCAATCCGATCGGGCTGCGTCTCGGCATCAACCGTACCTGGGATTCGCGCTGGTTCGCGAACACCGGCGAATACGGCCAGCTGCTGCACGAAGATCTCAAGATCCGCAAGTATCTCGAGAAGGAACTCAAGCAGGCCGCGATTTCGAAAGTCGTGATCGAGCGCCCGCACAAGAAGTGCCGCGTCACCATCCACGCCGCGCGTCCGGGCCTCATCATCGGCAAGAAGGGCGCCGACATCGAGAAGCTTCGCAAGAAGCTGACCGAGATGACGAAGTCCGAAACGCACCTCAACATCGTTGAAGTGCGCAAGCCGGAAATCGACGCCACGCTGGTCGCCCAGTCGATCGCCCAGCAGCTCGAGCGCCGCATCGCGTTCCGCCGCGCCATGAAGCGTGCCGTTCAGTCGGCCATGCGTCTCGGCGCCGAAGGCATCCGCATCAACTGCTCCGGCCGTCTCGGCGGCGCCGAGATCGCGCGCATGGAGTGGTACCGCGAAGGCCGCGTGCCGCTGCATACGCTGCGCGCCGACGTCGACTACGGCACGGCCGAGGCGAACACGGCCTACGGCATCTGCGGCGTCAAGGTGTGGGTGTTCAAGGGCGAGATCCTCGAGCATGACCCGATGGCTTCCGAGCGCCGTGCAACCGAAGGCGATGCCGCGCATGGCGGCGGCGGTGCTGGCGGTGAGCGCGAACGCGGCCGCCGTCGCGAGAACGCCTGAGACATTTGAGAATTTGGAGTTAGAACGATGCTGCAGCCAAAGCGCACAAAGTTCCGCAAGCAGTTCAAGGGCCGTATCCACGGTGCCGCCAAGGGCGGCACCAACCTGGATTTCGGCGGTTTCGGGCTGAAGGCGCTTGAGCCGAACCGCGTCACCGCGCGCGAGATCGAGGCGGCCCGCCGCGCGATCACCCGCGAGATGAAGCGCGCCGGCCGCGTCTGGATCCGGGTGTTCCCGGACCTGCCGGTCACCTCGAAGCCGACCGAAGTCCGCATGGGTAAGGGCAAGGGCGCCGTCGACTACTGGGCGGCGCGCGTCAAGCCCGGCCGTATCATGTTCGAGATCGACGGCGTCAGCGAGGAGACGGCTCGTGAAGCGCTGCGTCTCGGCGCCGCCAAGCTCTCGGTCAAGACGCGCTTCGTGCAGCGCATCGCAGAATAAGGACAGGCGATCATGAAAGCCGAAGACATCCGGACCAAGACCCAGGATCAACTGACCGACGACCTGGCCGCTCTCAAGAAGGAGCAGTTCAACCTGCGCTTCCAGAAGGCCACCGGCCAGCTCGAAAAGACCGCGCGCGTGAAGCAGGTCCGCAAGGACATCGCGCGCATCAAGACCATCGCCGCGGAAAAAGCCGCGGCCAAGAAGGGTTAAGACCATGCCAAAGCGCATCCTGCAGGGCACCGTCGTCAGCGACAAGAACGAGAAGACGGTCGTGGTCAAGGTCGAGCGTCGCTTCACGCATCCCGTGATGAAGAAGACCGTGCGCATGACCAAGAAGTACAAGGCGCACGACGAGAACAACGCCCACAAGGTCGGCGACCAGGTGTTCATCCAGGAATCGAAGCCGATTTCCAAGGACAAGCGCTGGGTTGTCGTCTCTTCGGATCAGGCTTGATCCGGGCGAACGAACCGAATTTTGGACAGACCGGGGAGGGGTGAAGAACCCGTCCCGTTAGAAAAGAAGAAGGCGGCCAGTCATGATTCAGATGCAAACAAACCTCGACGTCGCGGATAATTCCGGCGCCCGTCGTGTCATGTGCATCAAGGTGCTGGGCGGCTCGAAGCGGAAATATGCCTCCGTCGGCGACATCATCGTGGTGTCGATCAAGGAAGCCATTCCGCGCGGCCGCGTTAAGAAGGGCGATGTGATGAAGGCGGTCGTGGTTCGCACGGCCAAGGACATCCGCCGCCCGGACGGCAGCGTGATCCGTTTCGACAAGAACGCGGCCGTTCTCGTCGACAATAAGAAAGAGCCGATCGGCACCCGTATCTTCGGACCGGTTCCGCGCGAATTGCGCGCCAAGAACCACATGAAGATCATCTCGCTCGCGCCTGAAGTGCTGTAAGGAGCCGGACCAATGCAAAAGATCAAAAAAGGCGACAAGGTCGTCGTGCTTGCCGGCAAGGACAAGGGCCGTTCGGGCGAAGTCCTGTCGGTGCAGCCGAAGGAAGACACCGCGGTCGTCCGCGGCGTGAACCTCATTCGCCGTCACCAGAAGCAGACCCAGTCGCAAGAGGCCGGGATCATCACCAAGGAAGCGCCGATCCACCTGTCGAATATCGCGCTGGCCGACCCCAAGGACGGCAAGCCGACCCGCGTCGGCTTCACCATCCAGAAGGATGGCAAGAAGGTGCGCGTCGCCAAGCGTTCGGGAGAAGTCATCAATGGCTAAGGCTGAAACCAAGCAGGCAACTGCCAAGAACGAGCCGCGCCTCAAGAAGGTCTACAACGAGACCATCCGCAAGGCGATGCAGGAGCAGTTCGGCTACGACAATGACATGCAGGTTCCGCGCATCGACAAGATCGTGCTGAACATGGGTGTCGGCGAAGCAACCGCAGACTCCAAGAAGCCCTCGGTCGCGGCCGAGGATCTCGCGCTGATAGCCGGCCAGAAGGCCGTCGTCACCCGCGCCCGCAACTCGATTGCCGGCTTCAAGGTGCGCGAGAACATGCCGATCGGCGCCAAGGTCACGCTGCGCAAGGAACGCATGTACGAGTTCCTCGACCGCCTCGTGAACATCGCGTTGCCGCGCGTTCGCGACTTCCGCGGACTGAACCCGAAGAGCTTTGACGGCCGTGGCAACTACGCCATGGGCATCAAGGAACACATCGTGTTCCCGGAGATCAACTACGACAAGGTTGATCAGGTCTGGGGCATGGACGTCATCGTTTGTACGACGGCGAAGACGGACGACGAGGCAAGAGCGCTGCTCAAGGCCTTCAACTTCCCCTTCCGCCAGTAACGGCAGCGAAAAAGGAAACATCTGAAATGGCAAAGACCAGCTCAGTCGAGAAGAACAACCGGCGCCGCAAGCTCGCCGACCAGTACGCCGCCAAGCGCACGGCGCTCAAGGCCATTATCATGGATCAGTCCAAGCCGATGGAAGAGCGTTTCCGCGCCCAGTTGAAGCTTTCGGCGCTGCCGCGCAACTCGGCCAAGATCCGCATCCGCAATCGCTGCGAGGTGACGGGCCGTCCGCGCGCCTACTATCGCAAGCTGAAGCTTTCGCGTATCGCGCTTCGCGATCTGGGCAATACCGGCCAGATCCCGGGCCTGGTCAAGTCGAGCTGGTAAGGAGACACTGAGATGTCATTGAGCGATCCTCTCGGCGATATGCTGACCCGCATCCGCAACGCCTATGGCCGCAAGAAGTCGAGCGTTTCGACCCCGGCCTCGCGTCTGCGTGCCCGCGTCCTCGAAGTGCTGAAGTCGGAAGGCTATATCCGCGACTACAGCCAGACCGACTTCGAAAACGGCAAGTCGGAAATCGAGATCGAGCTGAAATATTTCGACGGCGCCCCGGTTGTGCGCGAGATCGAGCGCGTCTCGAAGCCTGGCCGTCGCGTCTATGTCTCGGCCAAGTCGATCCCGCACGTCGCCAACGGCCTCGGCATCGCCATCCTTTCGACGCCGAAGGGCGTCATGGCCGACCATGAAGCGCGCGAGCAGAATGTCGGCGGCGAAATCCTCTGCCAGATCTTCTGATCGGCCAAGAGATTGATGAATGGGCTTCGGTTCTCGGGATCGCGCCCGGGAACTGGAACCTGAAACGAAAGAAGTGACGAGGACAACAAAATGTCTCGTATCGGAAAGAAACCCGTTTCGCTGCCGCAAGGCGTGACCGCGTCCGTCAACGGCCAGACCGTGACGGCGAAGGGCCCCAAGGGCGAGCTGAAGTTCGTGGTGAACGACGAAGTGCTGGTGAAGATGGAGAACAACGAGATCTCCGTCGAGCCGCGCGACCAGACCAAGACCGCCCGCTCCAAGTGGGGCATGTCGCGCACGCAGATCGTCAACATCCTGCAGGGCGTGAAGGACGGCTTCGAGAAGAAGCTCGAGATCACCGGCGTCGGCTATCGCGCGGCGTTGCAGGGCAAGAACCTGCAGCTGGCGCTCGGCTTCAGCCACGACGTGGTCTATCAGACGCCGCAGGGCATCACCATCACGGTGCCGAAGCCGACCGAAATCACGGTCTCGGGCATCGACAAGCAGCAGGTCGGCCAGGTCGCCGCCGAGATCCGCGAATATCGCGGTCCCGAGCCCTATAAGGGCAAGGGCGTGCGCTATGCCGACGAGCGCATCGTGCGCAAGGAAGGCAAGAAGAAGTAATAGGCCTGGCCCCGAGAAGTTGCAGACTTTTCGAAAAAGGGCCAAGCCGCAGAAGTGTAACGCCGCGGGGAGCGGCCGCGGGAGGCTTGGCCTACCGCACAGGGTTGCCCCCGTTTTCTGAAGGCAAGGAACTGACATTATGGCAAGCCCCAAAGAAACCATCCAGCGCCGCGCACAGCGCGTGCGCCGCCAGCTGAAGAAGGTCGCCGGCGAGCGTCCGAGGCTTTCGGTGCACCGCACCTCGAAGAACATCTACGTCCAGGTGATCGACGACGCCAACGGCCACACGCTGGCCGCCGCCTCGACGCTGGAGAAGGACCTCAAGGGTTCGCTCAAGACCGGCGCCGACACCGCAGCCGCGGCCGCTGTCGGCAAGCTGATCGCCGAGCGTGCCGCCAAGGCCGGCGTCAAGGAAGTCGTCTTCGACCGCGGCCCGTACATCTATCACGGCCGCGTCAAGGCGCTGGCCGAGGCTGCCCGCGAAGGCGGTCTCAGCTTCTGATTTTTCGCCGCTGACGACCCAAAGGCGGCGTCAGTAATTAGCAACCCGTGCTTCCGGAAAAGAACAAGGAACAGGATATGGCACAGGAACGTAGAGAAGGCGGCCGCGGCCGCGAGCGCGAAGAGCGTGACGACGGCATGGTGGACAAGCTCGTCCACATCAACCGCGTCGCCAAGGTGGTGAAGGGCGGCCGTCGTTTCGGTTTTGCCGCTCTCGTCGTCGTCGGCGACCAGAAGGGCCGCGTCGGCTTCGGCCACGGCAAGGCGCGCGAAGTGCCGGAAGCGATCCGCAAGGCGACCGAGTCGGCCAAGCGCGACATGATCTTCGTGCCGCTGCGTTCGGGCCGCACGCTGCATCATGACGTCGAGGGCCGCTGGGGCGCCGGACGCGTTCTGCTGCGCGCCGCCAAGCAAGGTACCGGCATCATCGCCGGCGGTCCGATGCGCGCCGTCTTCGAGACGCTCGGCATGCATGACGTGGTCGCCAAGTCGATGGGTTCGTCGAACCCCTACAACATGGTTCGCGCCACCTTCAACGCGCTGAAGAGCCAGATGCATCCGAAGGATGTGGCTGCCGCGCGCGGCATCAAGTACTCGACCCTTCAGGCCCGCCGCGGCACCGCCGTTGCGGCTGAAGAATAGTCGACGCTGACCAGGGATTTCGACCATGGCCAAGAAAGCTACCAAGACCATCACCGTCGAGCAGATCGGCTCCCCGATCCGCCGGCCGAAGGAGCAGCGCGCGACGCTGGTCGGCCTCGGCCTGAACAAGATGCACAAGCGGCGCACGCTGGAAGATACCCCTTCGGTGCGCGGCATGATCGCCGCCGTCCAGCACCTCGTCCGCGTCGTGGACGAGGCCTGAACGGAAGGGCAGGAGAAGAAACATGAAACTCAACGATCTGCGTGACAAGGACGGCGCGACGCACTCCAAGAAGCGTCTCGGCCGCGGCATCGGTTCCGGCTCGGGCAAGACCGCCGGTCGCGGCGTCAAGGGCCAGAAGGCCCGCTCTGGCGTTGCCATCAACGGCTTCGAGGGTGGCCAGATGCCGCTCTACCGGCGCCTGCCGAAGCGTGGCTTCAACAACATCTTCGCCAAGAGCTTCACGGTCGTGTCGCTGGCCCGCATCCAGGCTGCTATCGACGCCAAGAAGCTCGACGCCAAGGCGACCGTGACGGCCGAGGCCCTGGTTGCCGCCGGCGTCATCCGCCGCGCCAAGGACGGCGTGCGCGTGCTCTCCGACGGCGAACTCAAAGCCAAGCTGTCCTTCGACGTCGCCGGCGCCTCCAAGGCCGCGATCGAGAAAATCGAGAAGGCCGGCGGTTCGGTGAAGCTGCCGGAAGCGGCCGCCGCCGAGTAACGGCGATTTGAAGCGCGGCCGGCCGGGATGACTTCGCATATTCCGTCGAACCGCGCTTTGACCGGATGAATTGGGCGGCCGCGTCAACGCGGCCGCTTGCATGTTTACGGTCCCGAGCTTATCTCGTGAGCTTCGGTGACACGCGCCGCCTGAGCTGCGGCATCGAGCGCGACGTAGAAATCAAAGAAGTAGAGCATGATGTCGTCCGAAAACCGTTCCACATTTTTCGGCATCATGCTCTAGCGGAGAATCAGGCATGGCCTCGGCTGCTGAACAACTAGCCTCCAATCTGAATTTCGCGGCCTTCGCCAAGGCCGAGGATCTCAAGAAGCGCATCTGGTTCACCATCGGCGCGCTGCTCGTCTACCGCCTCGGCACTTATATCCCGCTTCCCGGCATCAACCCCGATGCTTTCGCCCAGGCCTTCTCCTCGCAGAGCAAGGGCGTGCTTGGCATGTTCAACATGTTCGCCGGCGGCGCCGTGCAGCGCATGGCGATCTTCGCGCTGGGCATCATGCCCTACATCTCCGCCTCCATCATCATGCAGCTGATGACCTCGGTCATCCCGTCGCTGGAAACGCTGAAGAAGGAAGGCGAGCAGGGCCGCAAGGTCATCAACCAGTACACGCGCTACGGCACCGTGCTCCTGGCGCTGATCCAGGCCTACGGCATTTCGATCGGCCTCGAGGGCGGCAACGGCATCGTCAACGATCCCGGTATGTTCTTCCGCATCTCGACAGTCGTCACACTCGTCGGCGGCACCATGTTCCTGATGTGGCTCGGCGAGCAGATCACCGCGCGCGGCATCGGCAACGGCATTTCGCTGATCATCTTCTCCGGCATCGTCGCGGGCCTGCCGCGCGCGATCTCCGGCACGCTGGAACTCGGCCGTACCGGCGCGCTGTCGACGGGCCTCATCCTCGCGATCATCGTGCTGGCCATCATCGTCATTGCGCTCATCGTCTTCTTCGAACGCGCGCAGCGGCGCCTGCTCATCCAGTATCCGAAGCGCCAGGTCGGCAATCGCATGTTCCAGGGCGATACCTCGCATTTGCCGCTGAAGCTCAACACCTCCGGCGTCATCCCGCCGATCTTCGCGTCCTCGCTGCTGCTTCTGCCGGCGACCGTGGCGGGCTTCTCGCAGGCGACCAACCTGCCGGCCTGGGCAAGCACGATCCTCGCCTCGCTCGGCCACGGCCAGCCGCTCTACATGATCTTCTATGCGGGCATGATCATCTTCTTCGCCTTCTTCTACACGGCGATCGTCTTCAACCCGAAGGACACGGCCGACCAGCTCAAGAAGCACTCCGGCTTCATCCCGGGCTATCGTCCGGGCGAGCGTACCGCCGATTATATCGACTATGTTCTGACGCGCATAACCGTCATCGGCGCCATTTACCTGGTGCTGGTCTGTCTGCTGCCGGAGTTCCTGATTTCGGCGACTGGCGTACCTTTCTACCTCGGTGGCACATCGCTTCTGATCGTGGTCAGTGTCACGCTCGATACGGTGGCGCAGATTCAGGGTCACCTGATCGCGCACCAGTATGAGGGCCTGATCAAGAAGTCGAAGTTGCGCGGGGGGAAGAGGAGCAGATGAGGCTGATTTTGCTTGGGCCGCCAGGAGCGGGCAAGGGGACACAAGCACAAAGACTGGTTGAAAAACACGGCATCCCCCAGCTCTCGACGGGTGACATGCTGCGTGCCGCCGTCCAGGCCGGAACCGAGGTCGGTAAGCGTGCCAAGGCGGTGATGGATGCCGGTGAGCTGGTCTCGGATGCGATCGTCAACGCCATCGTCGCCGAGCGTATCGATCAGCCGGATTGCGCCAAGGGATTCATCCTCGACGGCTATCCGCGCACGCTGGTCCAGGCCGACGCGGTCGAGGCCATGCTTGCCGAACGCGGCATAGCGCTCGACACCGTCATAGAGCTCGTCGTCGACGACAAGGCGCTGGTTGGCCGAATCGTCAAACGCGCCGAGGACGCCAAGGCCGCCGGCCAGCCTGTGCGCAAGGACGACAACCCGGAGGTGTTCGAGGAACGCCTGCGCGAATACTACAAGAAGACGGCGCCGCTGACCGGCTATTACTACGCCAAGGGCAAGCTCAAGACCGTCGACGGCATGGCCAGTATCGATGCCGTGACCGCCGAGATCGGCAAGGTGCTCGTGGCCGCGGTGAAGTAGACCGGGCCGACAACTAAAGATAGCGCTTGGCGACGATTAACGATTGCGCTTGACTGGAGTGGGCCGTTGGGGTATGGCGGCCCGTCTTCCTATCAGGCATGGACTTTGCTTGCCCTTGCGGGCAAGGCATCCGCTTTGAACCAGGAAACTCCCGCAAGGGCCGGCCTCCACCGGACGCGGGGCAACTTCGACAGCGCCGGCTCGTCCGGCCCAAATGGAGAAAGAGAAGAAAATGGCTCGTATAGCCGGCGTCAACATTCCGACCAACAAGCGCGTCGTCATCGCGCTTCAGTACATTCACGGCATCGGCAAGAAGTTTGCCCAGGAGATCGTCGACAAGGTCGGCATCCCGGCGGACCGCCGCGTCAACCAGCTGACCGACGCGGAAGTGCTGCAGATCCGCGAGACGATCGACCGCGACTACCAGGTCGAAGGCGACCTGCGCCGCGAAGTCTCGATGAACATCAAGCGGCTCATGGACCTCGGCTGCTACCGCGGCCTACGTCACCGTCGCTCGCTGCCGGTCCGCGGCCAGCGCACGCATACCAACGCCCGCACCCGCAAGGGTCCGGCCAAGGCGATCGCCGGCAAGAAGAAGTAATTGAGCGAATAGCGAGTAGCGGTTAGCGAGTAGGGGACCCTGTTCGCTATTCCCTACTCACTACTCGCTTTTCCAAGGTGGAGCCGCTGGCATTACGGCGGTGTAGAGATCAACTGAAAGGAATACCATGGCCAAGGAAGCCGCTCGTGTTCGCCGTCGCGAACGCAAGAACATTTCGTCGGGCGTTGCCCACGTCAATTCGACCTTTAACAACACCATGATCACCATCACCGACGCGCAGGGCAATTCGATTGCCTGGTCGTCGGCCGGTGCCCAGGGTTTCAAGGGTTCGCGCAAGTCGACCCCGTTTGCAGCCCAGATGGCTGCCGAGGACGTCGCCAAGAAGGCGCAGGAACACGGCATGCGCATGCTCGAGGTCGAGGTCTGCGGACCCGGCTCCGGTCGTGAATCGGCGCTCCGCGCGCTGCAGGCGGCGGGCTTCACCATCACCTCGATCCGTGACGTGACGCCGATCCCGCACAATGGCTGCCGCCCGCGCAAGAAGCGCCGCGTCTGATTTTTAAACGCCGCGCGAACGCCAAGGCGATCCTCCGCGGTTTTCCGTGTCGCCCGCCACGATTGGATGGTGGCGGGGCAAAGGAAGGAAGACTTTTATGATCCAGAAAAACTGGCAGGAACTGATCAAGCCGAACAAGATCGAGTTCTCGTCGAAGAAGAAGACGCTGACCACGCTGGTGGCCGAGCCGCTCGAACGCGGCTTTGGCCTGACGCTGGGCAACGCGCTGCGGCGTGTGCTTCTGTCTTCGCTGCGCGGCGCGGCTGTCACCGCCGTGCAGATCGACGGCGTGCTGCACGAATTCTCGTCCATCGCCGGCGTGCGCGAGGACGTGACCGACATCGTGCTCAACATCAAGGAAATCGCCATCCGCATGGAAGGCGATGGCCCCAAGCGCATGGTCGTGCGCAAGCAGGGCCCGGGCGCCGTGCTCGCCGGCGACATCCAGACGGTCGGCGACGTCGAGATCCTCAACCCCGACCACGTGATCTGCACGCTGGACGAGGGCGCCGAGATCCGCATGGAGTTCACCGTCGACACCGGCAAGGGCTATGTGCCGGCCGAGCGCAACCGCGCCGAGGACGCGCCGATCGGGCTGATCCCGGTCGACAGCCTCTATTCGCCGGTCAAGAAGGTCTCCTACAAGGTCGAGAACACCCGCGAGGGCCAGGTTCTCGACTATGACAAGCTGACCATGACGATCGAGACCAACGGCTCGATTTCGGGCGAGGACGCGGTCGCTTTCGCCGCTCGCATCCTGCAGGACCAGCTTGGCCTGTTCGTCAACTTCGACGAGCCGCAGAAGGAAGTCGCCACCGAGGCCGTCACCGAGCTCGCCTTCAACCCGGCGCTGCTCAAGAAGGTCGACGAGCTCGAGCTTTCGGTGCGTTCGGCCAACTGCCTGAAGAACGACAACATCGTCTACATCGGCGACCTGATCCAGAAGACCGAAGCCGAGATGCTGCGCACCCCGAACTTCGGCCGCAAGTCGCTGAACGAGATCAAGGAAGTGCTGGCGGCCATGGGCCTCCATCTCGGCATGGAAGTGCCGGACTGGCCGCCGGAAAACATCGAAGACCTCGCCAAGCGTTACGAAGACCAATATTGAGCATGAATTCCAAGGATCGGCGGCGAGAGCCGCTCGATCCGACGGTCATGCGGAAAACCATCAGAGGCCGTGGCCTCTTGAACAACTGAAGAAGGAAAAGAGCCATGCGCCACGGTTTCAAAGGCCGTCGTTTCGCCCGCAGCATCAGCCACCGCAAGTCGATGTTCGCCAATCTCGCCGTGTCGCTGATCGAGCACGAGCAGATCGTCACCACCTTGCCGAAGGCGAAGGACCTGCGTCCGATCGTCGAGAAGCTCGTGACGCTCGGCAAGCGCGGTGACCTGCACGCCCGCCGCCAGATGATCGCTCAGATCGGCAATGAAGGCGTCGTCAAGCGCCTGTTCGAGACCATCGCCCCGCGCTACGCCACCCGCAATGGCGGCTATCTGCGCATCATGAAGGCGGGTTTCCGCAAGGGCGACAACGCCGCGATGGCGGTCATCGAATTCGTCGATCGCGACACCTCGGCCAAGGGCGCCGCCGACCGCGCCCGCATAGAGGCTGAGGGCGCCAACGAGGAAGCCGCGGCCGCCTGAGGTCGCTGTTTCGTCAATGACTTCGAGGGGCCTACGGGCCCCTTTTGCATTTGGAGCAGGTTTGAGCGGCTGAGCGGAATTTCACGCCCAGGCTCAAGCTTTTGCGCGACAAGTGTCGCATTTGTGTGCATTAGCCTTTCATTCTGCACATTCGTCGAGACAATGGCGCCCTATCTGGAGGGATTCGAGAATGCACCTCAAACGACTGTTTCTTGTTGCCGCGCTGGCGGTCTTCGCCGCGGCACCGGCCGCAAGACAGGCTTTTGCCGAGGACGCCGCCAAGCCGGCCGATCCGGGCCTCTCCGACGTGCTGACCGATCTGTTGCATGGCGTCGAAGGCGAGAACGGCACGTCCGGCCCCGACAAGCGCGTGCCGTTCGGCCGCGAGGAGGTGCAGCTCTCCTTCGCGCCGCTGGTCAAGCAGACGGCGCCGGCCGTCGTGAATGTCTATGCCTCGCAGACCGCAAAGGTGACGTCGCCCTTCGAAGGCGATCCCTTCTTCGAGGAGTTCTTCGGCCGTGCCCAGCCGCGCGCCCAGTCCTCGCTGGGGTCCGGCGTGCTGGTCGATCCGAGCGGCGTGATCGTCACCAACTTCCACGTCATCAAGGACGCCGACGAGGTGAAGGTCGCAACCGCCGACGGACGCGAGTTCACCTCAAAGGTCATGCTCAAGGACGAGACGCTCGATCTCGCCGTGCTCAAGATCTCGGCCGACAAGCCGTTTCCGGTGATCGCCATCGGCGATTCCGACGCGCTTGAGGTCGGCGACCTTGTGCTCGCCATCGGCAATCCGTTCGGTGTCGGCCAGACCACCACCAGCGGCATTGTCTCGGCACTCGCCCGCAGCCATATCGGTGTTTCGGATTCGGGCTACTTCATCCAGACCGATGCCGCCATCAATCCCGGCAACTCCGGCGGCGCCCTGATCAACATGGGCGGCCAGCTGGTCGGCATCAACACGGCCATCTACAGCCGCAGCGGTGGTTCGATCGGCATCGGCTTCGCCATTCCTTCGAACATGGTGCGCGCCTTCGCCGACGCCGCCAAGGCCGGGCTCGACTTCTTCGAGCGTCCCTATATCGGTGCGGAATTCGAACTGGTGACGCCGCAGATCGCAGAGTCGCTCGGCATGGAGAAACCCACCGGCGCATTGGTGTCGTCCGTGGACGCCACCGGGCCGGCGGGCAAGGCCGGCCTGAAGCCTGGCGACGTCATCCTGTCGCTCAACAACACGCCGGTCGAAAGCATCGAGGCGCTCGACTACCGCATGGCGACGCTGTCGATCGGCACCAAGGCGACCTTCGCCGTGCTGAGCAAGGGGCAGCAGGCGACGTTGGAGATTCCGCTGGAGCGCGCGCCGGAAGGCGCCAAGCCCAGCGAGGTCACCTTGCGCGGCCGCAGTCCCTTTTCCGGCGCCAAGGTGGCGGAACTGTCGCCCAGGCTTGCCCAGCGGCTTGGCCTTCGCACCGATCTCAAGGGCGTCACCGTCATCGATATCAGCCGCGATTCGCCGGCCGCCGATTTCGGTTTCCAGCCGGGCGATATCGTGCGCGAGGTGAACGGCACCACCATCGAGACCGCGGCGACACTGGCGCAGGTTGCCCAGCAGGACACGCGCTGGTGGCGCTTTACCGTCGAGCGCGGCGGGCAGATACTGCGCCAGGTGTTGCGTTATTGAGGCGATCTGCCCATTTAGAGCATGATCCCGAACTGGAGGCCCGCGTAGCAAAAAGCGGGGACCGGCATTCGGACAAGATCGTGCTCTAAAACGAGCGGAACCGCGTTCAAACAAAAGACTTGCATGGCAGATCTGTTCAGTTCCGATGAGCCGGAAAAGGCGCCGCCCGGGCGGCCGCTGGCCGATCGGTTGCGCCCCAAGAACCTCGGCGAGGTCGTCGGGCAAGAGCATCTGACCGGACCTGACGGCGCGCTGACCAGGCTGATCGATTCGGGCTCACTCGGCTCGATGATCTTCTGGGGTCCCCCCGGCACCGGCAAGACGACAGTGGCGCGGCTGCTCGCCGGTGAGACCAACCTTGCCTTCGAGCAGATCTCGGCCGTGTTTTCCGGCGTCGCGGACCTCAAGAAAGTCTTCGAGGCGGCCAAGCTCAGGCGCTCCAATGGCCGCCAGACGCTGCTCTTCGTCGACGAGATCCATCGCTTCAACCGCGCCCAGCAGGACGGGTTTTTGCCGGTGATGGAAGACGGCACCGTGGTGCTGGTCGGCGCCACGACGGAGAACCCGTCCTTTGAGCTCAATGCAGCGCTTCTGTCGCGCGCGCGTGTGCTGGTGTTCCGTTCGCTGGGTGAGGACAGCATCGCCAAGCTTCTGGCCCGGGCAGAAGAAACCGAGGGCAGGGCGCTGCCGCTCGACGAAGAAGCGCGCGCCATGCTGATCCGCATGGCGGACGGCGACGGCCGCGCCTCGCTGACGCTGGCTGAGGAAGTCTGGCGCGCCGCAAAGAAGGGCGAGGTGTTCGGCCCGGAAGGCCTGCAGCGCGTCATCCAGCGCCGTGCGCCGATCTACGACAAGGGTCAGGACGGCCATTACAATCTGATCTCGGCGCTACACAAATCGGTGCGCGGCTCCGATCCGGATGCCGCGCTTTATTATCTCGCCCGCATGTTCGATGCCGGCGAGGATCCGCTCTATCTCGGCCGCCGGCTCGTGCGCATGGCGGTGGAGGATGTCGGGCTCGCCGATCCTCAGGCGCTTGTCGTGGCCAATGCGGCCAAGGATGCCTATGACTATCTTGGCTCGCCCGAGGGCGAGCTCGCCTTCGCCCAGGCCGCCGTTTATCTCGCCACGGCGCCGAAATCGAACGCCGTCTACACTGCCTTCAAGGCCGCGACCGCGGCAGCCAAGGAGTTCGGCTCGCTGCTGCCGCCCAAGCACATCCTCAACGCGCCGACCAAGCTGATGAAGCAGGAGGATTACGGCGCCGGCTATCGCTACGACCATGACGAGCCGGAGGCGTTTTCAGGCCAGGACTATTTTCCGGAGAAGATGGGCCGGCGCACTTTCTACGATCCGCCGGAACGCGGTTTCGAGCGCGATATCCGCAAGCGGCTGGAATACTGGGCAAAGCTGCGCAGCGAACGGAACAGCTGAGTTGCACGGCCCGGCGGTCGGCGCGCTTCGACGCGAAGCCGCGTTGTGGTGGACCACACCTGCTGCGGCATTGTGCCGGGAAACAAAAAATCCTATCAAGACGCACGGCTGGCGGGGGTCGCCGTGATGTTGTCCCATGGAACAGGATCGCGCTCCCGCGCGAATGACAATGACAAAGCAAACCGTCAAGACGCTCCGCAAGGCCGCCATCGCCGTCGTAGTTCTCGCGCTCGCCTTCTATTTCATCCCGATCCTGACCACCATCTGGGTCGTCTGCGGCCTGATCGATGTCATGCGCAACGACCAGAAGAACCAGAACCTGTTCGAGCGCTACTTCCTCGGCAACGGCCTGTTCACCTGGCTGTTGTCGCCGTTCAACCTGATCGTTGACCTTCTCAGCTACCGCAACCCCGGCGTCTGGAAGCCCGAGCAGTTCCCCGAGGACTATCAGCGCGAGATCAACGAGGTGCTGGGCGTCTTCAAGGCGCGCAAGGACGAGATCATCGCCGATATCGATGCCAATTTCGGCGCCGGCCGCCGCGGCATGTATGTCTACCAGTGGTACGGCAAGCACAAGATCGACAACGTCCCCGAATTCAACAAGGACTACAAATACATCAAGACGATCGCGGTATCCGTTTTCAGCAAGCGCGAATCGACGTCTTGGCATTTCGGTCCGCTCCGGCTCAGCCTGCGCATCCTCTACAATCTGATACCGGTCAAGGCCGAGATCTTCGTCCAGTGCGGCAGCAAGAAGAACTACTGGTACGACAATCCGCTGTTCATCTTCGACGACACCCTGTTCCACCGCTCGGTCAACGAATATGACGGCCGCCGCTACTGCGTCTTCGTCGATATCATCCGGCCGTCTCCGTTTCCCAGGCTGATCGCGGGCCTTCTCGCCATCGTCTCCGTCAGCGTGGAGCGTATCAATTCGGTCTTCTACAAGAACTGGAAGATGATCGGCTCGTCGAAGCCGAAGGCGGCCGCCAACTGACCACGGCGGAACCTCGCCTCGATCCGCCTTAAACCAACGTCCAATGGCGCGGACGAACCGCGACCTTTAGGACTCCAGCGCGGCTCCAGGACACGCGTAGCGATTTTTCGTCGGGAATTGCGCAAGATCAAATACGCGTTCCGGCCGGCGTTCTATCGAGAGCTGACCCGCAACTGGTAGCGGAATAGTCTACCGAGCATGATGACGGAGCGGCAGGAGGTTCCGCTCACCGGGAGGATTAGGTTGATTGGACGGCAACCAGCCGTGCACGCGGACCAGGTCCAGGCCTCGGTCGCCAAGAGCGACGCAGCCCACTCGGCGGTCGTCGCTTCGTGGCGGCGGTCGCTTCAATTGCACGGCCTGGACCCTGCGGCGCACACGGCGCCGCGGCGGCTGACCGAAGGCGAGCTCAGGCTCACGAGGCAGCGCATGGAGCGGCTGATCCGCGCGGCCGAACCCAGCCTCAATCGGCTCTACCTCGCCGTGGGCGGCGTCGGCTGCTGCGTCATGCTGGCGGATCGCGACGGCATCCCGGTCGAGCGACGGGGCGCCGTCGCGGACGACGAGACATTCGATGAATGGGGCCTGTGGACCGGCACCGTCTGGAGCGAGGACAGCGAAGGCACCAACGGCATCGGCACCTGCATCGCCGACCAGCGCGCTCTGACCATCCACCGCGATCAGCATTTCTTCTCCCGCAACACGCTGCTGAGCTGCACCACGGCTCCGGTCTATGACCATGAAGGCAATCTGGCGGCGGCGCTCGATGTCTCGTCCTGCCGGTCGGACCTGACCGAGGGCTTTGTGCAGCTCATCGCGGTCGCCGTCGGCGACGCCGCGCGCCGGATCGAAGCGGAAAATTTCCGCATGGTGTTTTCAGATGCCCGCATCTTGCTCGCACCCGTCACCGAGCGCAGCGCCGGTGCGCTGATAGCGGTCGATTCGGATGATCTTGTGATCGGCGCGACGCGCTCTGCCCGTCTTGGTCTCGGCATAACGCGGGAAGCGCTGGCGAGAGGACTGCTTGCCACCGATATTCTCGGCGACTGCGCAAAGACCGCTGAGGATTTGGACGATGCCGAGCGCGGTGTGGTTCAGCGGGCGCTGGCGCGCGCCGGCGGCAACGTCTCGGCGGCCGCACAGAACCTCGGCATCTCCCGCGCCACCCTGCATCGTAAGCTCGCCCGCTTCGACATTCGCCGTCCGCATTGATTGCAGACCGGACTGTCGCAGTTCTGCGACAGTCGGGCGCCACGATCATCCAGCCCCGGGCTGACAAACCGGAGCCCATCCGCAACCCTTCCTCCCATAGCGCCGCATCCCGCGGCGTGCTCATTGGGAGGCAGTGATGAACAAGGTGGAATTCTCGCGCGCGGCCAAGATTCCTTTCGCCAAGCGCTACGACAACTTCATCGGCGGCAAATGGGCGGCGCCGCTCTCCGGCAGATATTTCGAAAACATCTCGCCGGTCACCGGCCGGCCGCTCTGCGAAATCGCCCGGTCGGAAGCAAATGACATCGAGGCCGCGCTTGATGCAGCCCACAAAGCCAAGGACGCCTGGGGCAAGACCAGCCCCGCGGCCCGCGCGCTGATCCTCAACCGCATCGCTGATCGCATGGAAGACAATCTCGACCTGCTGGCGCTCGCCGAGACCTGGGACAATGGCAAGCCGATCCGCGAGACGACCGCCGCCGACCTGCCTCTGGCCATCGACCATTTCCGCTATTTCGCCGGCGTGCTGCGCAGCCAGGAAGGCTCGATCTCCGAAATCGACCACGACACCGTCGCCTACCACTTCCATGAGCCGCTCGGTGTCGTCGGCCAGATCATTCCGTGGAACTTCCCGCTGCTGATGGCGGTGTGGAAGCTGGCGCCGGCGCTCGCCGCCGGCAATTGCGTGGTGCTGAAGCCCGCCGAGCAGACACCCGCCACGATCATGCTGTGGGCCGACCTCATCGGTGACCTCTTGCCCGAAGGCGTGCTCAACATCGTCAACGGCTTCGGCCTTGAAGCCGGCAAGCCGCTCGCCTCGTCGAACCGCATTGCCAAGATCGCTTTCACCGGCGAGACCACCACCGGCCGCCTGATCTCGCAATATGCCAGCCAGAACCTCATTCCGGTGACGCTTGAGCTTGGCGGCAAGTCGCCCAACATCTTCTTCCAGGATGTGACGGCCGAAGACGACGATTTCTTCGACAAGGCGATCGAGGGCTTCGTCATGTTCGCGCTCAACCAGGGCGAGGTCTGCACGTGCCCCAGCCGCGCGCTGGTGCATGAGAAGATCTACGACAAGTTCATCGAGCGCGCGCTGAAGCGTGTCGAGGCGATCGTCCAGGGCGATCCGCTCGATCCCGCCACCATGATCGGCGCGCAGGCCTCGAGCGAGCAGCTGGAAAAGATCCTGTCCTACTTCGACATCGGCCGTCAGGAAGGCGCCGAAGTCTTGACCGGCGGCGAGCGGAACCATCTGCCGGGCGATCTCGCCGGCGGCTACTACGTCAAGCCGACAGTGTTCAAGGGCAACAACAAGATGCGCATCTTCCAGGAGGAGATCTTTGGACCCGTCGTGTCCGTGACGACCTTCAAGGACGATGACGAGGCGCTGTCGATCGCCAACGACACGCTCTACGGCCTCGGCGCCGGTATCTGGAGCCGCGACGCGAACCGCTGCTACCGCTTCGGCCGCGCCATCCAGGCCGGGCGTGTCTGGACCAACTGCTATCACGCCTATCCGGCGCATGCCGCCTTCGGCGGCTATAAGCAGTCCGGCATCGGCCGCGAGACGCACAAGATGATGCTCGACCACTATCAGCAGACCAAGAACATGCTGGTCAGCTACAGCCCGAAGAGGCTCGGCTTCTTCTGATCCTCCCAGGGCGAAGAGGAGGGCGCGGCCCACCCGCGTCCTCCCGTCAGTCGAGGAGGATTTGATGGATAAGCTTTCATTGAGCAAGGTGTCGGCCACGCCGGAGGCCGAGGCGCTGCTTGCCGAGATCATCGCCGATCACGGCCCGGTTCTGTTCCATCAGTCCGGCGGCTGCTGCGACGGCTCCTCGCCGATGTGCTACCCGCGTGGCGACTTCATGATCGGCGACAATGACGTGAAATTGGGCGAAATCGGCGATACGCCGGTCTATATCAGTGCCTCGCAATATGAGGCGTGGAAGCACACCGATCTCATCATCGATGTGGTGAAGGGCAGGGGCGGGATGTTCTCGCTCGACAATGGCCGCGAGAAGCGCTTTCTGACGCGCTCGACGGTCTGCGCGGTGCTTACGCCTTCGGGCAATTGATCAGACGACGTGTGGGGTAATTATCGCTCTTTGTTGGGCCTTTGGCTCGCAACCTGTCCGCCTTAGTGCTATGGCGCCGCTTTCGAATGGAAAAGCAAAGTCATGGCAGGTGTTGAACAGATCACGGTTGAGGCCGGTGAGGCGGGCATGCGGCTCGACCGCTGGTTCAAGGTCCATTATCCGGGCCTCGGCTTCGGCCATCTGCAGAAGTTGCTTCGGTCGGGGCAAATCCGCGTCGATGGCGGCCGGGTGAAGGCCGACACGCGTGTCGAGCCCGGCCAGTCTGTCCGCGTTCCGCCGCTCGATGTCGATAAGAAGGGCGATGCGCCGCTCACCGGCCACTCGATCCGCAACCAGGGCGATGCCGACGTGCTCGCCAAGATGCTTCTGCATGAGGACCCGAAAGTCTTCGTCTTCAACAAGCCGGCGGGGCTCGCCGTGCAGGGCGGCTCAGGCGTCACCCGCAATGTCGACGACATGCTGGAGGCCTGGCGCAACAAGAAGGGCGAGAAGCCGCGCCTCGTCCATCGCCTCGACCGCGACACGTCCGGCGTGCTGGTGGTTGCCCGCACCCGTCTTGCGGCGATGAAGCTTTCGGAAGCGTTCCGCGCGCGCGAGACCAAGAAAACCTACTGGGCGCTTGTCAAGGGCGTGCCGCCCAAGCGCGAGGACAAGATCTCGACCTGGCTCATCAAGGAGCCCACGGAAGATGGCGACCGCGTGCGCGTAGCCGCGCATGGCGAGAAGGGCGCCGACCACGCCGTCTCCTACTACCGTGTCATCGAGCAGGCGGCGCAGACGATGACCTGGCTGGAGATGGAGCCCTATACCGGCCGCACGCACCAGCTTCGCGTTCACGCCGCCTACATAGGTTGCCCGATCATCGGCGATCCCAAATATTTCGAGGCCGATACCAACTGGGATTTCCCGGGCGGCATTCAAAACCGCCTGCACCTGCATGCGCGCCGCATCATCATCCCGCATCCGGACCACGGCGTCATCGACGTCACGGCGCCGATGCCGCCGCATATGCGCCAGAGCTGGAACCTGATCGGCTTCGACGACCAGAGCGCGGAAGACTGACTTGGCTGTCGCCCCCGCATTGGATCGCCGCGATGCAGTCGACATGGCCGCGGCGGCCATCATGGTCGGGCTGACCTTTTCCTGGGGCCTGAACTATGTCGCCGCCAAGGTGTCATACTCCGGCTACGACCCTGTCTTCGTCTCGATCGCACGTTCGCTCATCGGGGGAGCCTGCGTGTTCGCCTGGTGCCGGCTGCGCGGCATCAAGCTCTTCGAAGCGGATCGGACGCTGGCCGCCGGCATCGTCGTCGGCGTGCTCTTCGGCGTTGAGTTCCTGTGCCTCTATATCGGCCTCGAATATACGACCGTTGCCCGCAACACGCTCCTGGTCAACACCATGCCGTTCTGGGTGCTGATCGGCGGACATTTCCTGCTTGGCGAGCGTATCAATGCGCGCAAGCTCGGTGGCCTTGTTCTCGCCTTCTGCGGTCTGGCGGCGGTCTTCTCCGACGGCATCATTGCCGGCAGCGGCGCGACACTGACCGGCGATCTGCTCAGTCTCGGCTCAGGCATTCTCTGGGCAGCGACCAGCATCGTCATCAAACGATCGAGGCTGGTCGAGACGCGCGCGGAGAAACTGCTGCTCTATCAGCTGGCCGGCGCGGCCGTCGTTGGTATCCTGGTGATGCCTTTCGCCGGCCCACCCATTCGAGCGCTTGCCGTCCTGCCGACACTGGCGCTGCTGTTCCAGTCTTTCTATATCGTCGCCTTCACCTATGTGTTGTGGTTCTGGCTGCTCGCGCGCTATCCGGCGGCCGGCTTGTCGAGCTTCGCCTTTCTGTCGCCGGTGTTCGGCGTCCTGTGCGGCGCGGTGCTGTTGGGCGAGCTGCCGACGACCAGGATTTTCCTGGCGCTCGGCCTGATTGCCACCGGGCTGATCATCGTCAATCGCCCGGCGCGCAGACAACCCACACCATAGATCAGCTCGCGGAACGGCAAGCTGCCCTATCTCTTTATGTTGACGCGATTGCGGACGCAAAACCGCTTCACACTTTTCCTCAAATTGCTTTAAGGAGTTCGGCATGCGCGACATCCTCGAAGACCTCGAAGCCGGCAAGCTGCTTTCGGATCCCGATCCTGTGCGTCGCGCCCAGATCCAGATGAAGACGCCGCTGCCGAGGCGTTTCTACCAGGCTGTTTCGGTGGCTCCCGTCGAGAATGGCTTTGCAATCAATCTCGACGGACGGCCGGTGCGCACGCCTGGCAAGGCTGTGATGGTGCTGCCGACCGAAAAGGCTGCAGCACTTGTGGCCGCTGAATTCAGCGCGCAAGGCGAAGTCATCGATCCCGTGACGATGCCGGTCATGCGGCTAGTGAACACCGCCATCGACGGCGTCGCCTCCGATCCGCAGGCGGTGCTGGAGGATATCCTGCGCTTCGCCTCGTCCGATCTTCTTTGCTACCGCGCCGACGGCCCGCAAGGCCTGGTCGATCGCCAGAACAACCATTGGGATCCGGTGCTGGACTGGGCGCGCAGCCATCTCGGCGCACGCTTCAACCTTGCCGAAGGCGTCATCCATGTCGAGCAGCCCCGCGAAACCATCGCCGTTCTCGGCGCGCATCTTGGCCAGCGCTCGGAACCGATGCGGCTGGCCGCCATCCATGTCATGACAGCGCTGACCGGTTCGGCGCTGCTGGCCTTGGCCGTCGATTTCGGCGAGCTCGACGGCGAGGAAGCCTGGGCGGCCGGCCATGTCGACGAGGATTGGCAGATCGAGCATTGGGGCCAGGATGCGGAGGCCTTGGCGCGCCGCTTGGCGCGCAAGCGCGACATGATGGCGGCGGTCAGCCTGCTCGAGGCGTTACAGGCCTGAGTGCCTTCGCAGCGCACCTAATACCAAAGTCATAATCCCATCGTCGCGGTGCCTTTCGCCCGCCCTTTCTGTCATTTTTCCTTCGTTGGCTGCGTTTTTGAGTCCGCGTTCGCAGGAGCGCGGACGGTGGCGCGCAGCCATCGAGGACAGACGGGATCTCACGGGAGGATATATCAATGGCAATGGCTTCGACCGCCGGCGGAACCAGCCGCGGCATGACGCGGGAGGAGAAGAAGGTCATCTTCGCCTCCTCGCTCGGTACCGTTTTCGAGTGGTATGATTTCTATCTCTACGGCTCGCTGGCCGCCTTCATCGGCTCGACCTTCTTCAGCCCGGCGATTCCCGAAGCGACGCGCAACATCTTCGCGCTGCTGGCCTTTGCCGCCGGCTTCCTTGTGCGTCCGTTCGGCGCGCTCGTGTTTGGCCGCATCGGCGATCTCGTCGGCCGCAAATACACCTTCCTCGTCACTATGACGATCATGGGCCTGTCCACCTTCCTGGTGGGCCTGCTGCCCGGCTATGCCAGTTGGGGCATCGCGGCGCCCGTGATCCTGATCGGGCTGCGCATGCTGCAGGGCCTTGCGCTTGGCGGCGAGTATGGCGGTGCCGCGACCTACGTCGCCGAACACGCGCCGGACGACCGACGCGGCTACTACACGTCCTGGATCCAGACCACGGCGACGCTCGGCCTGTTCCTGTCGCTGATCGTCATCCTGATCGTCCAGGGCTCGCTCAGCAAGGAGACCTACGCCAGTTGGGGTTGGCGCATCCCCTTCATCGTCTCGTTCCTGCTGCTCGCCATCTCGATCTGGATCCGGCTGTCGCTTTCGGAGTCGCCGACCTTCCAGCGCATGAAGGAGGAAGGTAAGGGCTCCAAGGCGCCGTTAACGGAAGCTTTCGGTCAGTGGAAGAACGCCAAGATCGCCCTTCTGGCGCTGCTCGGCCTTACCGCCGGCCAGGCCGTGATCTGGTACAACGGGCAGTTCTACGCCCTGTTCTTCCTGCAGAACGTGCTGAAGGTCGACGCATGGTCGGTCAACGTCATGATCGCTATCGCGCTGGCCGTCGGCTCGATCTTCTTCGTCGTGTTCGGCTGGCTGTCGGACAAGATCGGCCGTAAGCCCATCATCATGGCAGGCCTTGCGTTGGGCATCGTCTGCACCTTTCCGCTGTTCAAGGCTCTGACCTGGGCCGCCAATCCGGCTCTGGCCACCGCGCAGCAGAACACCCGCGCGACGGTGACGGCGGCGCCCGGCGACTGCAAGTTCCAGTTCAATCCTGTCGGCACGGCGAAGTTCACGACATCCTGTGATATCGCGACGTCGTTCCTGACCAAGAACTCGGTGCCTTACGACGTCGTTGCGACGGCAGCGCCCGGCACGGCTGCCACGGTCAAGATCGGCAACGAGACGGTGGCGTCCTATGATGCCGTTGCCGCTGGCGATCAGGCCAAGGCCAAGGAGGCGGCCTTCCAGAAAGCGGTGAACATGGCGCTGCGGGACGGCGGCTATCCGCTGAAGCGCGCCGCGGCCAAGGTTCCGGACCAGAAGCTCGACGCCTTCATCGCGGCCAATCCCGAACTCAAGCTCGATGCCGCGGCCATCCGCGGCGGCGAAAAGGCGACGGTTCCGGCCGACAAGGCGATCGCCGACAAGCTGCTGACCAAGGAGGAGGCGGCGGGTGCGCCCGAAGTCACCGTCTACAATATCCCGGGCGGCGGTCCGTTCGCCATGACTGCCGATCCGGCAGCCATCAACTGGCCGCTCACGATCGGCATCCTGTTCATCCTGGTGCTGTTCGTCACCATGGTCTATGGGCCGATCGCGGCCATCCTGGTCGAGATGTTCCCGACCCGCATTCGCTACACCGGCATGTCGCTGCCCTACCACATTGGCAATGGCTGGTTCGGCGGTCTGCTGCCGGCAACGGTGTTCGCGCTCAGCGCCTACAAGGGCGATATCTACTACGGTCTCTGGTACCCGGTTATCATCGCGGCAATGTCGCTTATCATCGGCATGATCTTCGTCAGGGATACGCTCGGCACCGACTTGCACGCCAAGGAATGACCTCGGTCACTCCGTGCAAACAGAAAGCCCGGCGTGAGCAATCACGCCGGGCTTTTTTCATGCCCAATTGCAAGAAAGCGGTCAGCTCAGCTCTTGCGCTGCTGGTTCTCTTCCTCGATCGCCGCTTCGTGGTACCAGCCGTCGAAGTCGGCGTGCTCGCCGCGAAGTGCCGCAAGTTCTGCCGCGAAGTTGGCCTTGGCGCCTAAATTTGAGGCAGACTTGCGTGCTGCGAGCGGGAACAGCAGGACTTTGGCCGACGGCCGCGATGGCGTGACTTGCATTGCCGATCTCCTCGCCTTTTCAGGAGCGTACCGATTCACCTTCCCATCAAAATATGCCCTGCGATTCCTTTAGGCAATATGCTTACAAAAAGATCAGCAAATGCCTATTTTATAAGCAAAATCGGCACCTGAACGATCCAGTCGCATTGCTGAGACGGCTCAACAAAATCAACGCGTTGCCATGACCATTTTGCCGCACCCCGCGAAGGCCGAGTGGCATACGAATTGCTTTTTGACCGTCGGCAGGCCGGCTCGAGCCGGCCGAGCGTCGCCACCATTTGGCGGTGATCAAGCAACGAGAGGCTCTAGAATGACCAAATACAAGCTCGAGTATATCTGGCTGGACGGCTACACACCGGTCCCCAATCTGCGCGGCAAGACCCAGATCAAGGAATTCGCCGAGTTCCCGACGCTCGAGCAGCTGCCGCTATGGGGCTTCGATGGTTCCTCCACGAACCAGGCTGAGGGGCGCAGCTCCGATTGCGTGCTGAAGCCGGTCGCGCTTTATCCGGACCCGGCCCGCACCAACGGTATTCTGGTCATGTGCGAAGTCATGATGCCCGATGGCGTCACCCCGCATGAATCCAACAGCCGCGCGACCATCCTCGACGACGAGGATGCCTGGTTCGGCTTCGAGCAGGAATATTTCTTCTACAAGGACGGCCGTCCGCTTGGCTTCCCCGAGAGCGGCTACCCGGCCCCGCAGGGTCCGTATTACACCGGCGTTGGCTACAAGAACGTCGGCGATGTCGCCCGCCAGATCGTCGAGGAACATCTCGACCTTTGCCTCGCCGCCGGCATCAACCATGAAGGCATCAACGCCGAAGTGGCCAAGGGCCAGTGGGAATTCCAGATTTTCGGCAAGGGCTCCAAGAAGGCGGCCGACCAGATCTGGATGGCGCGCTATCTGCTGCTGCGTCTGACCGAAAAATACGGCATCGACATCGAGTTCCACTGCAAGCCGCTCGGCGACACCGACTGGAACGGCTCGGGCATGCACTGCAACTTCTCGACCAAGTACATGCGTGAAGTCGGCGGCAAGGCCTATTTCGAGGCGCTGATGGCGCAGTTCGACAAGAACCTGATGGATCATATCGCGGTCTACGGCCCGGACAACGACAAGCGCCTGACCGGCAAGCACGAAACCGCGCCGTGGAACAAGTTCTCCTACGGTGTCGCCGACCGCGGCGCTTCGATCCGCGTGCCGCACTCCTTCGTCAAGAACGACTACAAGGGCTACCTGGAAGACCGTCGCCCGAACTCGCAGGGCGACCCCTACCAGATTGCCTCGCAGGTGCTGAAGACGATCTCGCAGGTTTCGACCGCCGCGGTTTCGGCTGCCGCCTGATTCCTCGCTAGGGGCGCAGGCCCCCGGCACGATGAGCACGCTAGAAAAGCCCCAGCGGAAACCCGCTGGGGCTTTTTGCATGGGAGAGCCGGCAATACAGGCCAGTCTGCCGCCACCGTCAGGCGGCAATCACGCACGCGATTTGAGCGCTGCCACTATGTCTTGGCGTGGGGCAGGGCGCGGCGTGCGGTTCCCGTCGCGGTTGACCTGGGCGAGGAAGATGTCGCCGGAGAAATGCGAGCAGCCGGCGGTGCCGGTGCGCGAGCCCGGCCGGCACGCGCCGCGCCGGCTCGAAAGCCCGTCTGCTGAAATGAAAAGCCCTTGGAAGGGAGTGCCTTCCAAGGGCGGAATTTCCATCCGATCAGAAGCTTAGACCGAATAATACATGTCGTACTCAACCGGGTGCGGGGTCATTTCGAAGCGCATGACCTCGGCCATCTTGAGCTCGATATAGCTGTCGATCTGATCGTCGTCGAAGACGCCGCCGGCCTTGAGGAAGCCGCGGTCCTTGTCGAGGTTCTGCAGGGCTTCGCGCAGCGAGCCGCAGACGGTCGGGATCTTCTTCAGCTCCTTCGGCGGCAGGTCGTAGAGATCCTTGTCCATCGGCTGTCCGGGGTGGATCTTGTTCTTGATGCCATCGAGGCCGGCCATCAGCATGGCGGCGAAACCGAGATAGGGGTTCGCGCCTGGATCGGGGAAGCGGACCTCGACGCGCTTCGACTTCGGCGAGTTGCCGAACGGAATGCGGCAGGAAGCTGAGCGGTTGCGCGCCGAATAGGCGAGCAGCACCGGCGCCTCATAGCCCGGCACCAGACGCTTGTAGGAGTTGGTCAGCGGGTTGGTGAAGGCGTTAATCGCCTTGGCGTGCTTGATGATGCCGCCGATGTAATAGAGGCAGCTCTCCGACAGGCCGGCATATTCGTTGCCGGCGAAGGTCGGCTTGCCGCCCTTCCAGATCGACTGGTGGACGTGCATGCCCGAGCCATTGTCGCCGAACACCGGCTTCGGCATGAAGGTGGCTGTCTTCCCGTAGGCGTTGGCGACCTGGTGCACGACATACTTGTAGATCAGCATCTTGTCGGCGTTGCGCACCAGCGTGTCGAACTTGATGCCGAGCTCGTGCTGCGCGGCGGCGACCTCGTGGTGGTGCTTTTCGACGCGCACACCCATTTCGGCGAGCACGGTCAGCATCTCGGAACGCATGTCCTGGCAGGAATCGATCGGCGGCACCGGGAAATAGCCGCCCTTGATGCGCGGACGGTGGCCGAGATTGCCGGTCTCGTAGTCGGTGTCGTCGTTGGAGGGCAGTTCGGTCGAGTCGAGACGGAAGCCGGTGTTGTAGGGATCGGCCTTGTACTTGACGTCGTCGAACACGAAGAACTCGGCCTCGGGACCGACATAGATGGTGTCGCCGATGCCTTCCGCCTTCATGTAGGCCTCGGCCTTCTTGGCGGTGCCGCGCGGATCGCGGTTATAAGCCTCGCCCGAAATCGGATCGAGGATGTCGCACAGGATGACCATGGTCGACTGGGCAAAGAACGGATCCATATGGACGGTATCGGTGTCCGGCATCAGCACCATGTCGGACTCGTTGATTGCCTTCCAACCGGCGATCGAGGAGCCGTCGAACATGACGCCGTCGGCGAACATGTCTTCCTCCACCTCGACGACATCCATCGTCACATGCTGCAGCTTGCCCCGCGGATCGGTGAAGCGCAGGTCGACGAATTTCACGTCGTTGTCCTTGATCTGCTTCATGATGTCTTTGGCTGTCGTCATGTCATTTCTTCCCTGTGTGATGACGTCCGGAAATGGATTGTAGGTTTGGTCAGATGGCGTCGATGCCGGTCTCGCCTGTGCGGATGCGCACGACTTCCTCTATGTTGGAGACGAAGATTTTTCCATCGCCGATGCGGCCGGTCTGCGCCGCCTTGCGGATGGCCTCGATTGCGCCTTCGACAGCCTCGTCGCCAAGCACCACCT
>NZ_VFTQ01000049.1:0-29863 GCF_006439475.1 Mesorhizobium sp. B2-8-9
ACAGTTGGCATTTGAAGCTCTCGCAATTGCGGCTCGTAGCGGTCGAGGGCGGCCAATAGACGATCCTGCCAACCCGGTGCCGGGTCCCATGCGGTCACCTCATGCGTGCCAGTAATGAACAATGCCACCCAGCTCGCGCCTATGGTTCCTGTGCCAATGCATGCGACGCGCATAGTTTACCTCATATCAATGGATCTGGAGAGTGACTTCTCAGGTGGGCTGCGAGAAAACCCGAAGAACCTGAAGCGATGACAACATTAGGCGCCAAGGGCCTCAAGCGTCATCCGGCATATGGTTGTGATGTCGTAGATAGGCAGCCCTGTCATACGGCGGATTGCCGGCGTTATCGGCGGGAATCCAGTGCACGTGAACAGTAACGCAGCGATCTCCGGATGTGCGCCGCGGAGCCGGGCGACGCAAGCTGCCACATCATTCTCAATGTCGGCGATATCGGTCGGTTGCGGTGGACGCATGGACGCGTTTTCCAAAATCTTACCGCCTTCAATGCCGCCGATGACGATCCGATCCCGGTCGGCCTGATCACTGAGCCCAAGCAAATCATCTCGAAACACTCGTGAATCAGCTGTGACGACAGCGAGTTTGGCTTTGGGGGGCAGTTGGCGGAGCAGCGTCGGCACTAGGAGCAGACTGGACATTACGACCGGGACGCTTACAGCCGCAGCCACCGCCGCCTGATGCCGGACAGCAGAGCCGCAGTCCGAGGTGATTACGACCGCGCCCCGCTCTACGAGCCTCCGAGCTGCTGTCACAAAAGCCGGCTGGAGCGCAGGTTCGCCCAGCATGACAACATCCGCCCAAGCTCCTTCGACGGTTTCTGATATGACGGGAAAGTCGAAAGTAGCTGAACTAAACAGCGAGCCGGACGGCGGCGCCGGCGGCGTCACGCCGGGTGGCAAGGCAGGTTCCAAACCCAGAATTCCAAGGCAGCTCTCGATTTGCGACGTCATTCTGGCCTCCATCATCGTTCGCTGCATGGGATACCCCAGTGCGGTCATCCGCGCTTTTTGACGCCGAGAATTGACCGTGCTTCGGCAGGCGTGGCGACGCTGGCGCCCATGCGCTCAATGATCCCAACCGCATTGTCTACGAGCTCGGCATTGGATGCCAGCAGCCCTCGTCGGAGATAGATGTTATCTTCCAAACCCACCCGAACGTGCCCACCCATTGGCACCAACTGTCCAACCATCGGCATTTCATCTGCCCCGCAGCCAAATCCGCCCCAGACTGCCCCAAAAGGGAGAATCTCACGCATCGCCTGCACAGCGCTCGGCACAGCGGGAGCGCCATAACCTGTGCCGAGGCAAAATTGGAAAAGGGGCGGGCTGCCAATTATGTTTTCGGAGATGAGTTTCTTAGCGACTTCGATGTGGCCTAAATCGAAGCATTCGAGCTCGGGCTTGACACCAGCCTCGCGCATGAGTGCCGCCATCTGTCGCAGATCGGACATACGCGCAACAAAAATCCGCTCACCAAAAGCCATCGTTCCGCAATCTAGGGTGCTAAGCTCTGGCTGAAGTTTGACGGCATGGGAGCAGCGTCCAATTGCGTCCTTAAGTGTGCTAGTTTTCCTTATTTTTAAAGGATTCAAAGAATCAAGTTCAAGTTCACCATCCATTCCACAGGTTAAGTTGATGATGACGTCCGTCGCCGCGTCCCTAAGCTTCTTAACAACCTGTTCATAGAGCTCAATTCGGTTTGATGGGGCTCCCGTGTCAGGCTCACGGACGTGAATGTGCACAATCGCAGCCCCAGCCTTTGCAGCTTCCAGTGCAGCTTCCGCGATTTGCGATGGCGTTTTGGGGATATTTGGATGCTTCGCAAGAACCGCGCCCCCCCCTCCGGTGACCGCACAGGTGACAATGACTTTCCGGGACATCAGAAATCCTATTTCGGTATCTCTTAATTGTTTAGTCTGGCGCCAACACACTCGATGGTGCTACCGAGTGGTCACACAAGGGAAGGATAGGCATGGCGGCCGATCATTAAATCTGGCGTATTCTTCACGTGCGTCACGTATTGGTCAAATATTGATTGTCGCCGCCGATCATCTGGATGCGAGATGACTGTGCGCGGACGCTGGTCGGAGATCTAAAGCGCGTCGCGTTTGAACGAAATCAGGCGACGTCAGGTTGCCCCCGATGAGCCCTCGTTCATAGCTGGACTCTTCTCCTTGTTGAGCTGCTCCCCGTCTTTGGATCGCCCAGGCTGGAACTTCCGGGCTGATTTGATCCGATACCATTCTTTGGACCGCCGGAAGGTGGAGTTTTCCGGCTGTTTCACGATGGCGGGCTGACGGCGCCATCGGGATTGAGCAACGAGATCGGAACCTTGTGCCCGATTGCGCCATGGGGGCGCACCTCGTTGAACAACTCAGCGACGCAACACCCACGGGACCGGCCCGGAGCGCGAGCTTCTCTACGATGGCATCCTTGGGTGGGTAGCCAAGTCCATATTCACGAAGTGATCGATCGGAATGACGCAGCAGTCTTCTGCTGTAGCGTTTTCGGCCAAGCCTCGGATCGGTGGTTGGAGGTCCCGGCTTGGATGTTCGATCGGATCCTCAGTAAGAGTTGGCGCATCACGACTGCTCCGCACGTCGACCTTGCCGCGCTGGGCACCCTGGCGAAGCTGCTCCTCGACACCGGAGCCCCATCGCAATCGCCGGAGATGGGCGCAGCATTGGGCTCTCACGCGAATCGGGGAGATGTCCATGCCGCGCCAGCCCACGACATACCAGTTCGATCTGTTCTTGAAGCCGAACGACGCCAACACGGGGCAGACGCCGCAATGGCAGGCGCTGCCGGCCGCGACGCGCCGATCAGTGACGAAGCTGACGGTCAGCCTGATCCTCGGGCACGTCGACGGCGAGGGTGCCGTACAACGGGAGTGCGCGGATCATGATGCATGAGAAGATTGGGCCGCAGCATCTGGAGCGTAAAGCGATCCTGTATGTGCGGCAGTCGTCAGCCCATCAGGTCCTGCACAATCGTGAGAGCAGCATGCTTCAGTATGCGATGCGCGATCGCCTGACGGCGCTTGGCTGGTCTCGCGTAGAGACGATCGACGACGATCTCGGCCGTTCTGCCGCCGGCGGCGTCGCGCGTGCCGGCTTCGACCGGATGGTCGCCGAGGCCTGCCTCGGCAAGGTCGGTGCGGTTGCGGCGCGAGAAGTGTCTCGGTTTGCCCGTAACAGCCGCGACTGGCAGCAGCTCATCGAGATGTGCCGCGTCGTCGACACCGTGCTGGTCGACCAGGAGACGGTTTATGCGCCGCGGCAAGGCAACGATCGGCTGCTATTGGGGCTGAAGGGGAGCCTCAACGAGTATGAGCTCGATCTTCTGCGCCAGCGTTCCCTTTCCGCACGCTACGAGAAGGCCCGGCGCGGTGAACTCGTCGTGGCAGCTCCTGTCGGCTTCGCGAAGGTCGGCGATCGTCTTGAGAAGGATCCTGATCGGCGTGTGCAGGAATCCATTACCCTGGTGTTCGACAAGGTTGCTGAGCTCGGCAGCGCCCGTCAGGCCTTGATGTGGTTCCTCGAGCATGGGTTGGATTTGCCCGCCAAACGCAACAACGGCGATGTGGTCTGGCGCAGGCCGAACTATGCGACCATCCACCGCATGATCGACAACCCGATCTACGGCGGCGCCTACGCCTATGGTAAAACTCGTGTCGCGCCGGGATTTGGCCGATCCGCCGTTCGAGCAGGTATCCGACGCAGGACGCGCGAGGAATGGCTGGCGCTGATCCCACACAGCCATGAAGGCTATGTCAGTTGGGAAAGGGCAGAGGCGATCCGCAAGATGGTGAGCGACAACGGGGCGCCCAAGCATGGCGACGCTCTGCTTGCCGCGCTTGTCCGCTGCCGGCGCTGCGGCCGCAAGCCCACGCTGCGGTACACGGGCACCAAGCACAACATTCCGCGCTATTCCTGCTGGCGGGGTCTGCTCGACAATGGTGAGCCGCAATGCATCGCCTTTGGGGGACTGCGCGTCGATGATGCGATTGAGGAAGCGCTCCTGCGTGTCGTGGAGCCGGGAGCGATTGCTGCCGCTGCCGGAGCTGAGGCGCAAGCTGCCGATCGTCGTGACCAGGTCCGGGACGCCCTCAGTCGGGATCTTGAGCTGCCCGCTACGCCGCCGACCGGGCCTTCCGGCAATATGACGCGGCCGATCCCGAGAACCGGCTGGTCGCGGCGGAACTGGAAGCGCGTTGGAACCAGGCACTCATCCGTGTCGGTGAGATCGAGAGCAAGATCACCGCGCATGATGCCGCGACGGCCCGATATAGTCGGCATCGCGACGATCAGCCAGCGGCCGGTGACACTCATATCGGAGCCGCCAGCAGCTTGGGCAAGCGGACCAAATTGTAGGCCGCCAAGTTCAAGGTGAAGGCCGCGCCCACACGGGCGCATCCCATGCCGGCCGAGGCTTTGATCCAGCCGAACACCTCCTCGATCCGCTTGCGGCAGCGCTGGCTGGCATCATAGCCCGGATGGCGCTTCGTGCGGTCATCGATCGCCGTCACTTGAGGCTTGCCGGTTTTGCTCAGATGGCCGACGGCGATATGCGGCGTGACCTTGCGCTCGCGCAGGCCCTTGATGAACTGGCGCACGTCATAGGCGCCTTGTCGGCGCCCAGTGTGATGCGCCGCCGCAACGGTCTGCGATACAACATGGCGAGAGCGGCATCACGCTCGCCTGTGCCCCTGGCCTGGGTAATGCCACCATCGACCGCAAGCCCATGACGGTTCTCCATCAGCGCATGCCCCATATAACAGAGCCTCGCCGGCTGCCCGTCGCCCTTCTTGTAGAGCCGCGCCTGCGGGTCGCTCGTGCTCTGGTGTGTGTCGTTGGAGCGCTTCTCCTTATGAAAGCCGCGCTCAGCGTTGCGCCCCGCTCCATCCGGGCCGTTGTCGTCCCCGTCCTTGCGGCGGAAGCTCTTGATCGAAGCCCAGGCCTCGATCAGCGTCCCGTCCACCGAGAAGTGATCCGACGACAAAAGCCGCCGCGCCAGCACTTCTTCAACAGCCTGCTAAAGCGCTGACCACGTCTCGGCCCGACAGCTGAACCGGGGATCGAGCACAGGCACGTAGCGGAGAACGTATCGACGACCGTCAGCACGCGGATCTTCTTGCCCGTAGCGAGCTGATCGTGGACGAAGTCCATCGCCAGACCTCGTTCGGGCCCCTCTTGGCGGCCGTCCCGGAGCTTCGCGCTTCGGTGTTTTGTTCCTGAGCTGCAAGCCCAGATCCTTGTAAATGCGGTAGGTCGGCTTCATGTTGATGTCCCACCCTTCCCGCATGAGCTCACGTGGACACGTCGGTAGCCATAGCGAACGCGTGTCGCGCAAATGTCCTTGAGCCGAGCCTCGATGCCGGTCTGATCGCGGCGGCGGGACTTGTAGTGATAGGTCGACGTGTCGAACTTCAGAACCGGCAGGCCCGCCGGATCGTCTGGCGCCGGCCGAGCAAGACTTATCGGCCGCGATTGGCTGGCTGATTTCCTCGTTTCTAATTGATTTATGTAGATTTTTGCTTTCGTCACGGAGGTCTTTCCGGTATGCAATTTGGGTGTAGGAACAAGCTCCCTCAACCGCTGATTCCTAATTCCCTCGCCCGGATCGCCTTTCTGAAGGCGACCGTTTCGGCCCGTGACGCCACCATCGGTATTGATAGTCAATGGTCTTTTGCTTCGAACTTGTAATGACGGGCGCCTTAAGTGCCCGACGCACTCGATCAGAGGCGAATCTTCGATATCGCGTCGTTTGATGACCCATGGTGGCCTTTGCAATATGCTTGGCAGGAATGATTCCGGCGGCATTATAGGCACTGCGGAAGCGTGAATCGACGCCGAGCCCGGCAAGTTGCGTCTTGGCGGCGCCATGGCGCTCTTCGTCATCAATAGATCCAACCCTTTATCTTTTGAGCCCTTAGCGTTCGCAAAACGGCCTATCCAGCGTAGTCCAGAGCCTGTTATCAGCGATCGATCTGTAGATGCACGTCGGCTGGCCCCTCCGACCTTACAGCCGGCAGTGGTTAAAATTCTCGTGAGGTTGCCGGACGAGGTCTCATCTCCAACGAGCCCTCCTATAGGTTGCCCGGTTCCAAGGCTCCCTCGCAAGTATTCTCGGCTGATTTTTCATCGATGTGCAGCACTGAGGCTCAGGGTTTGAGCGGCCTCGCAAGGATCGCTATCATTTGATTGACGTCGACATGGATTCCAGACTTTACAGCGCAGACGACAGACGTAGTGGGAGCGCGAATATCGATCGCATCAGCCGACAGTGACTCCACGGGATAAACGACCCCTAAGAGATCTCCTTGCTTCACTTCATCCAGCACGGAGCAGCGAGGTTCGAAGATGCCGCGGGCCGGCGATTTCAGCTCGTCAGACAAGAGCGTTTCAAGTGTCCTGCTGGCTTTCCGTTGACGGAAAGTCGGACACTCGGCCTTTCCCTCTACGAGTCCGAGCGCGATTAGGGCGTTGCGTAGCCCGCTTTCATAGATCCCCAGCGCTTCGGAGCTGACCGTGCCGCCGCCGAATTCAGTACAAATGAATACCTTGCCTTTGCTATGCGCCCAAGTGTCGAACATTCCATTTGTGTCGGGGTGTTCCCAGAGCAATGTCACGGGTAATTTGAATGCCTCTGCCAATTGAAGCGTCTTGGCCATGAGATCCACATCACCAATGGGATGCGTGACGACTGCTGGTGGAAAATCCCATGTCGGCCCGAAACTGTGCAAATCGAATACCGTGTCGGCCATTGGCAACAACAGGCGCGAAACCGCATCGGCAATGCGTTCAGTTATCGATCCGACGGCGCGGCCGGGAAACACTCGATTAAGATTCAAGCCATCGATTGGCGAGTTTTGGCTCCATGCCTGCACCGCCGGCAGATTAAGCATCGGTACGATGATGACGCTTCCACAGGTTTGCGCTTTGGGCAGCCAGTCAACAAGCCGTCGTGCCAGGATTGGCCCTTGCAATTCGTTGCCGTGATTTCCGCCAGTGACAAGGAGGCGCGGTCCCTCCCCTTTATTGAGGCAGAAGACCGGAAGCGAAATAGCTTCGCAGTCGTTGCCTTTGGGGACAACAAGATGTCCCGTGGACATGCCAGGCGCGTCGAGATCAAACGTCAGGTATGGTGTTTCGCTCATTGTCAGCCGACCTTATGCACCCAAATAGCGAACGCTAGGGGTTCACTCTCGCTGCGTCAAATACAGTTTTTATATTGTAGGGATCTAACCGCACGATGGACTTACTCTTTCGCCCGAATCGTCCAGGCAACGCTTTGCGAAGACAGGTTAGTCTGAGCAAACGGCCGCAAGCGATAGCCGGCATAGGTTCGTAATGTCATAGGTGGGTAGCCCCGTATGGCGGCGGAGTGCGTTCGTGACATAAGGGAACCCCGTGCATTCCATCAGCAGCATTGCGATTTCAGGATGCTCAGCACGAAGATGCGTGACGCAGGCGGTAACTTCCTTCTCAATCTGATCGACTTCGGTTCGGATTGCAGGACGCATCAAAGCGTTGCGGAGAAATTCGCCGCCTTCGACGCCGCCGATGACCACCCTCGCCCGATCTCTCGGATTATCGAGCCTAAGCAGGTCTTCCCCGAAATGTCTTGAATCAGCGGTCACCACGGCAAGCTTGTGAGGATGCGCCAGCTGTCGCAGCAAGGTTGGAACCAAGAGCAGGCTAGACATCACAACGGGAACATTGACGGCAGCGGCGACCGCCTCTTGATGTCGGATGAAAAAACCACAGTCAGAGGAAATCACGGCTGCCCCTCGTTCGACCAAGCGTGTGGCGGCTGCCACGCACGCGCCTTCGAGCGACGGGTAACCACGAATGACCATATCCGGCCATGCTCCCTCCACGAGCTCCGTCACGATTGGGTGATCAAAGGTCGTTGGGCTCAGTAAGCCGCCGGGCCGCGGATCTAGCGAAGAACTCTCGGCTTGCACGCCTTCATCAAGCTCAAGAATTCCAAGTGCACGTCGGTTTTGAAACATCATGGTTGAAGCACCAAAGAATGAACTCAAGGGTTCGCTTCCAAGCTGGCGAAGTTCCTTACGTTCTGTTGTACTTTGAGCGGCATTGTGGCCGTTCCGTTAAACTTCTTCTTCTCGCTTCGCGGGTACCCCGCGGCTCTTCAGTCGTTCTCCAATCGCTACCTCTGATATTGATCCTTTCGGCTTGATCAAAGAATTTCTGTCGGCTACCAGCTTGCCACTCTCCGTTGGCCCAGATCATGGCTTTGCGGATTCGCTAGCCACTTAACAGAGCAACCGGACGTGCTGACCGAGGCAAGCCTGATGCACCGGGCGCGGCGAGTTCGACTGGAGGCGCCTCCGTGGGTGGAAGGGGCCAAGCGAGGCAAATCCGCCAAGCGCCGCGCGTTTCGGCTTTCCGCGGACGCATCGACGTGCCGCCGGTTCTGCCGACGACGCGACGGGGCCACATTCTTATCCCGTTGACTTCAGAGCGGCGCTCGGTCGGAACGAGCGAAGAGGCGCGAAAGGAACTGGATCCATGGAGAGCACTCTGTTGTCCATCATTTCAGCGAGCAGCTTTCCAGAAGTTGGCCCAAGGGTGAGACCGTAGTGACCGTGGCCAAAATTAAACCATAGGCCCTTGTGGTTAGGAGCTGCACCGATCATCGGTAATTGATCAGGAAAAGTGGGCCGACGTCCAAGCCAGGGCGTAGAGTCTAAGGATTCACCGATCGGGAATAGCTCTCTTGCAGGACCAATGGCTCCTTGCACAAGCATATCCCTTGCCGGCGCGTCAAAGTGATCCAGCTCCACACCAACACACAGTCTGATGCCTTGGTTCATAGGTGAAAGCACAAAGCCATACTCATCGTCCTTTACCGGACGAGTCAAGTGCGCGCCGTCTTTTGGTCGAAAATGAAGATGATATCCTCGTTTGGAGCCGAGTGGCAAGTTATAGCCGAGTGGCTCCAGGAGTCCCTTTGACCATGGACCTGCCGATATGACGACATTGCGTGACTGAATTGTGTCATTCAATGACTCTACATCCCAGGCACCGCTTTTGTGCCGCCCGAGATTGGTGACGGACATCTGCCGGAACTCACCGCCGAAACGCACAAGCGCTTCCGCATAGGCTTTGGCAAGTTGGTCGGGAGCCGGCGTATGATATGTGCCGGGCCAATACAGGCCTCCTGCCGCACCTGGTTTCACAAAGGGTTCCAGTTCGGCTATCTCCTCCGTCGAGATAATTCTGAACGGATAATCACAAGCAAGCGCTAAACGCTTATCGCGTGAGATTGTACTGAGCTTTGTTTTGTCCCGAATGATTGAAAGGTATCCCACATCGTGCAGCAAGTGAGACGCACGTGATAGACTCGCGAGGCACAAGTGCTCAGCAATCGCGGTCGAGAAGAGTGGTTGAGACTGTAAGGCAATACGCCACAAATTCGAGTCCGATGACGCCCGCCAAAATGCCCACAGCCAGGGTAGATTGCTTGGAAGGGCAAATAGATTCTGACGGAAATACGGTACTCGGTTCAGAAGAAGCTGCGCTAGTTGCAGAGGTTCCCTGGGGATTGTTATTTGAATATTCAAGCCAGAAATAACGCCTGCATTGCCATAAGAAGTTTCCGATCCAGGTTCCCGCCGATCAACCAAAATGACCTTACGGCCAAGCCTCTGGAGTTGGAGCGCGGTCGCCGCCCCGACCATTCCTGCTCCAACGACTACAATGTCAGCTACGTCGCTCATTGAGAGGTCCTATAGAAGCATCCATTTCGGCTGGAAGCTGTTTGAGCCGCTTGGGCGGATTGAGGCCAGGGTGGCGAGCAGTATGAGCACGAACACAGGCAATGACCGGATCGATGGGGTGGTCTCTATGTCAAGATCGGCTCACCGAAATGCCGGAATGACTATCGAAAATCGCTACGCGAGCACGTGGCAATCCAGGTATGGCCGCTGGTACAGTTTTTCCCAAGAGTCGTGCCGGCACAGACACCGCTACCAGCCGCGCGGGCGCTCCCCACTTTAGTTCTACCGAACGCCACTGATGCGACGCCGCCCCGCTTTTGCAAGCCGACTGCATGCTACCCCTCCGTTGAACAGCCAACTTTTGACCGGGGGCGACGTCGCCGATGCATAGCTGAATTATTCGATTATGATTAATTTGCGGGGGCTGTTCGACAGAACTTCCGGCTTTCCGTCGGTTATCATGAGGCTTTCAGTAATCTCGATACCCCAGTCGCCGTACCAGAGGCCAGACATGAAATGAAAGCACATTCCTGGCTTAAGTTCCGTGTGATCGCCCTTACGGAAGCTTGCCGACGCCTCGCCCCAGCCAGGGGGGTAGGCCATTCCGATTGAGTAGCCGGTTCGCCCTTCCTTCTTTAGGCCGTGTCGCGCAAGTTCTTTGAAGAATGCTAACGCCACATCTTCGCAGGTCTTGCCGGGAAGAAGCTGCTCAAACCCAGCTCCCATTCCTTCAAGGATCGCCTTCTCGGCATCGAGAATCTTCCGGGGCGGCTTTCCCAGATAAAACGTTCGAGACAGCGGGACATGATAACGCTTGTAAACGCCAGCCAATTCGAAAAAGATGCTCTCGTGTGGCTTTATAGGACGATCAGTCCAGGTCAGATGAGGAGCCGCTGCATTCGCCCCAGCGCCAATGAGCGGAAAGGCGGCGGGATAGTCACCCCAAAATCCATCGACACCGCGGATACCGGCATCGCAAATTTCAGCGACGAGATCGTTCTGTCTTAGCCCCGGACGAAGAACTTCTTCGATGCGCTCGTATATCGCAGTGATGATTTTGCCGGCACCGCGCATGTATTCCATCTCGCGGGCAGACTTCACAATCCGCTGCCATTTCACCAGCCGCGTGGTGTTTTTGAACTTTGCGTTCGGAAGGCTCGTCTCAAGGGCGTCAAAAGCCGCATGGGTGAAGTACGGCACGTCCATTTCAATGCCGATCGTCGACGAGCCCCATCCGCTACTGGTGATCAACTGCCCAAGCACGGTCATTGGATGGAAGTCGTCAGATTGAACGTAGTAGTCTTCATAGAACTTGATGCACTCTTCGCCGAGATAGGTCGTCTTTCTTGCACCGTTCGCATCCATCTTGCGACCGAACCAGATCGGCGGCCCATCAAGTCGAACAATCGCGCATTGGTGCACGTAGAACGACCAGCCATCATAACCCGTCAGCCAACCGATGTTTGCAGGATCGGTGACGATGAGCAAGTCGACCCCTGCTCGCTCCATTGCCTTTTGGGTTTTGGCGAGGCGCTCTTGATATTCTGAGACCTCAAATCGCAATTCAGCTGTAGTCATTTGGTACTCCCGTTGTGCGATGAGCAACTGATACGCCGTAGTCTGTCTAGGCCTTGCTACGACGCCCTCATCCCTTGATAACTCAAAGTGTTCCGTTTCAAGAGTTTCATTACGACAGACAATTTTAGCCCACCCGCGACGCCTAAATGATCCAGTTAGACGCAATTAGGAACTGAGGGATGATATCAAGGCACACAGCGGCATGGCCAATATAAATCAACGGGGTATCCCATCGCATTTTGAGATCATCATTTGCGATCAGCGAAAGCTGAACCTATTGCCGAGACCAACGGGCTTGCAGCTCGGCAATCAAAGTGAGAGTGCCTTCTCCCGGATTGTCGCGCTACTCGGGCGCTCTGAATGCATCGCACCATAGCGGCACCACAGCGCCTTCAGGCCATTCTGACGCCAAGCCTCGACAGCCGTGCGCAACGCTGCGACGGTTCGTGCGATCGGAGTGGCTTATGCTCCCATTGACCGTCCTTGGCGCATCGCGAATAGATGCTCGGGCGCTGGAGAGCGGCGGTCGCTTCTTCCTGCGCATAGGCGGCGATCGCTGCCTCGGCGATCTCACCGGGTTCGGCATAGCCAACATGTTGTCGACGACTAGGATCACAAGCCGCCTTAGGGACGAATGGGCAGGTTCTTGATGCGTTTTTTGACAGATAATTTCGAAATGCTGGGGCGACTTGGCAACGCCCCGATCTAGTTTTGCTGCCCCGGCTGCTGTTGCAGCATGCCCCGGGCGATGACGTGGGCTTGGATTTCGGCAGCGCCTTCAAAGATGTTCAGGATGCGGGCGTCGCAAAGGACACGCGAGATCTCATACTCAAGGGCGTAGCCATTACCGCCGTGGATTTGGAGCGCGGTGTCGGCGTTCGACCAAGCAACGCGTGCGGCGAGCAGCTTTGCCATACCGGCCTCGATGTCGCAGCGCGTGCCCAAGTCCTTTTGGCGGGCGGCTAAATAGGTCATCTCGCGGGCCATCACGGTTTCGGTGAGCATCATGGCAAGTTTGTCGTGGACCCGTGGGAAGGCGACGATCGATCGGCCGAACTGCCTGCGCTCCAGCGCATAGCCCAAACCCAGCTCAAACGCGCGACGCGCAACGCCGACCGCGCGGGCTGCAGTCTGGATGCGCGCGCCCTCGAACGTTCGCATCAATTGGCGAAAGCCCTGACCCTCGGCCCCACCGAGCAGTCCGCCGGGCGGGACGGCGAAGCCGTCAAAAGCGATGTCATATTCGCGCATCCCCCGATAACCGAGGACTTCGATTTCGCCACCACTCATGCCGAAAGACGGAAAAGGCTCGTCCCGGGTGCCGCGTGGCTTTTCGACAACCAGCATGGAAAGTCCATCATGACTGGTCGAGGCGGGATTGGTGCGGGCCAGCACCGTCATCAAATCGCTACGCGAAGCGTGCGTGATCCATGTCTTGTTGCCTTGGATGAGCCAGCCGCCTTCGGGTGTCTTGACCGCCCGGGTCTTCAGGCTCGCAAGATCAGACCCGGTGTCCGGCTCGGTGAAAACCGCGGTCGGCAAGATTTCTCCAGAGGCGATGCGGGAAAGCCAGCGCTGCTTTTGCTCGAGCGTGCCGGCGGCTGCTATAAGCTCGCCAGCGATCTCCGAGCGCGTGCCGAGCGAGCCGGTCGCAATCCAGGCCCGGCTCAGCTCTTCGGTCACGACACACATTGCGAGCTTGCCAAGGCCCAGTCCGCCGAACGCGGGATCGATGCAGATGCCGAACACGCCCAGCTGCGCCATCTCTGTGACGATCTCGTCCGGAACCAGCTCGTCTCTCAGGTGCCAACCATGGGCATTCGGCAAGATGCGCTCGTCGGCGAAGCGCCGAATCTCGAGCCGGATCAAGTCGAGGTCGTCATCGCCCAGCTTTTCACTCACCGCGTCTCCTTGGGCGGCCAGCGAGACAAGTTCCTCGCGGTGCGCGGGAGAATTGCCATGAGCCATGAAGGACGCGACCGAGGGCTCGCGCAGGAGCGCGAGGGCCTCGGCGGTAGCGCTAAGTTCCGCCGGGCGGAGAATCTCATTTTGACTCATCGGGAGCCCGCCTACGAGCTGGCCAAGATACTCGCCGAACCCGATAGCGATCACGAGTTCGTCGCCACGCCGCAAAGTCCCTTCGCGCAGATGGCGCGCGCCCCAGGCCGCAACCGCATTGAGCGTAGCCACCGACGTTGCCAGCCAGGCGAAGCCGTGGGCCACGCGCTGAGACCGGTCAAGCAAGCGCGAATCCACCTTTCCTTGGGGAGCAACCAAGGTTTGAACCTTTTCGCGGACGGCAGCGACGTAGCGTTCAGCTGCGGTCACGGCACTGTTCGCCAACGCGACAAGGGTGGCGCCTGAAGCGAACTCGAGAGGATTGGCCGTCACGCATGTGCTCCTGGACTCTGGACGACGCCGCTATCATGCAAGGCGGCAATCTCGTGGCTGGGTAGGGCGAGAACGCCGGCCAGCACTTCTTCCGTGTGTTCTCCGAGCTTCGGGGCCCGTACCGGCGTCTGGCGCTGAAGTCCCCGGAAGGTCGCGGGATAGCCTGGCGTTGGATAGGTGTGTCCGCTGACATGGTCCACGTCTGTGAAGAGTTCGCCTTCCGGCTGGAAGGGTTTCTCCTTGGCGACCGCTTCCGACAATGTGCGATACGGCCCCCAGCATGCGCCGGCTTCATCAAGGCGCGCTGTTAGGTGAGCGGCCGGGCTCGTTGAAACGGCATATTCGACCAACGCGCCTAGGCGACCACGGTGCTCATAGCGCAGCCCCTCGTCCTGTGCGAACGAGACACCCAGCTCAGCCTCGAGCGTAGCGACCCCGGCCTCAATGCCGAGGGCCTGCACCAGCCCACTCCATTGGCGGCTGGTAATCGCCACGATCATCAGCCGCTGGCCGTCTGCTGTGAGAAAATCGCGGCCGAAGGCTCCGAAGAGGTCATTGCCTATCTTCGGGCGGTCCCGTCCGTTTACAACCACCTCGGCCACCTGGCCTAGCGTGCCGAGCGTGGCGGCGGCGATGTCGCTTAGCGGGACGCGGATCTCCTGACCCAGTCCGGTGGCACGACGGCTGATAAGCGCGGCAAGGACGCTGGTCGCCGCAGTCGACCCGGCCAAAAGGTCCCAGGCCGGCAGAACGTGATTGACAGGATCGTTGGGCTTCTCGGCGGGGCCGGTCATCATCGGGACGCCCATAGCGCAATTGACGGTGTAGTCGACAGCATTGCCGCCGTCGGCATGGCCCATGATACGCGCCGTAATCACGTCCGGCCGGCGCGCTGCCATCCGATCATGCGACAGGAATCCGGCCACAGGATAGTTGGTGACGAAGATGCCGCCGCCTTCGCCTGGGGCAGTCACCAGAGCCGCAGCAAGCTCACGTCCGCGAGGGTCCGCGAGATTGATGGCAATGGACTTCTTGGACTTGTTGAGACTTTCCCAATAGAAGCTGCCGCCGCCGGGAGAGCGTGGCCAACGATGAAAATCAGGACCGCCGCCGATTGCATCGAAGCGAATGACCTCAGCGCCCAGCTGGGCAAGCGAGAGCGCGCAGAAGGGAGCGGCAATGAAGGATGCCCCCTCGATCACCCGCACACCATGAAGAAGTCCATACATCGCTTAACCCGTCAAGTTCAGCTCACCTCATGGGGGAAATAGCCCCGCCCATCAAGGAATACGGCTCATTTTATTCATTGCGTGAATACGCGCTCCAAAATGTCGAGACTTCTTCTTAGCACCCTTTATTGGTTCGGCGACAACCGAACGTGCCCTCAAGAGAGCATCTATGACCCTGCCCCTCAGTGGCGATAGCGCCTTTTTCCTGGATTTGTATGCACGCTTCGTGAAAGATCCGGCGTCGGTACCAGCCGACTGGCGGGTGAAGCTCGCCTTGATGGAAGCGCCGGCGCACGCCAGTGGCGACAATGGCGACCGCATAGCCGAACTGTTTCGGATTTATGGGCACCGCCAGGCCCGCCTCGACCCTCTTGAAATGAGCGCTCCCGGCCTCATCCCGGAACTGAACTCTATTGAAGGCGGCGAAGATTCCGTTGCCTTGACGCTAGCCGGCGGGGAAGTGAGCCTGCCAAAAGCACAGGCGATCGCCACGCTCGGCTCGATCTATTGCGGCACGGCAGCCATCGAGGCCAGCCATTTACTCGATACCGATGAACGCGCATGGGTCTATGAGCGCTTCGAACGCGAGATCCTCGCCAAAGCTAACGACGAGGTGTATGCGCGCACGCTTGAAGCGGTGATGCTGGCCGACGAATTCGAACATTTCATCAAAACAAAATGGCCGACCAAAAAGCGTTTCGGCATAGAGGGGGCGGAGTCGTCGGCCGTCATCTCTCGCGAGATCTTTCGCTACGCGGCCGAGGTGGGAGTCCGGGAGGTGGTTATCGGCGGCATGCACCGGGGCCGCCTGGCGACGCTTGCGACCGTGCTCGGCAAGCCGCTGCCGGCGCTAATTGCCGAGATCAAGGGGCGCGACATCACCGATGGCGCTGCGGCCTTCACCGGCGACGTGCCTTACCACAACGGCCTGGCTGCGGAGGTCGAGACCGGCGCAGGTAAAGTGGCTGTGCGTCTGCTGCCTCACCCATCCCATCTGATCGTTGTCGCGCCCGTAGCTGTCGGGGCGGCGCGCGCCAGACAGGAGCAGAAGGGGAGGGCGAACGCTGGCACGACCGGTGCCTCGCAGGTCCTACCGTTCCTGATGCATACTGATGCTGCCTTTGCCGGCCAGGGTCTCGTCTGGGAATTGCTCCAGCTTTCCGCGCTGGCTGGCTACAGTGTCGGGGGCACTATCCATCTTATCGTCAACAACCAGATCGGGTTCACGACCCTCCCGTCAGAGGGACGTTCGTCGCCGCATCCGAGCGATATCGGCAAGGCTTTCGGCGTGCCGATCTTCCATGTCAACGGCGAAGACCCAATTGCCGCCGCTGCGGTCGCCCGCGTTGCGGTCGCGTGGCGCAATGCGACAGGGAAGGACGTCATCATTGACCTGGTCTGCTACCGCCGCAACGGCCACAACGAACTCGACGAACCGCGTTTCACACAGCCGCTTACCTGGTCCAAGGTCGACGAGCGGCCGACGCTCAAGCAATTGCATTCGGATCGTGTCAAGGCCGCCTCGGCCACAGCGTTCGATATGGCAGAGGCGAAGCGCAGGGCGTTCCATTTGGCGCTCGACCGAGCCTATACGACATATGACCAGATGAGTAACGGGGAACCGGAGCGCCAAACTGACATTTTTGCCCCGCCGCAGCCCGCTGGCCCCTTCCCCTTCGGCATCGTGACCGGCGTCGCGCGCGATCGGCTGCTGGACTCGGCCCGGCGCATGAGTGCCGTCGGCGACGGCTTCGAAGCCGACCCGAAGGTGCGCAACTTCCTGACGGCGCGGTTGGAGACGATCGAGAAAAACAGCGGCTTCAACTTTGCCACCGCCGAGGCTCTGGCTTTCGCCTCCCTTCTGGACGAAGGCACCTCGGTGCGACTGAGCGGACAAGACAGCGCCAGAGGCACGTTCACGCAGCGCCATCTGGTCTTGCATGACCGGCGCACCGGTCAGACTGCGATGCCTCTCGCGGGCCTGGGCCAGGCCGGCGCGCGCTTTGACGCGGTGAACTCGCCCTTGATAGAGTATGGGGTGCTGAGCTTTGAATACGGAATGAGCCTAGCCGACCCGACGCGACTGGTGGTTTGGGAGGCCCAGTTCGGCGACTTCCTGAATGGCGCCCAGGTGGTCGTCGACCAGTTCATTGTAACTGCCGAGGCGAAGTGGCGGATGAGCTCCGGGCTCATCATTGCCCTGCCGCACGGGCTCGAAGGCCAGGGCCCGGACCATTCCTCGGCTCGTATCGAGCGTATACTTCAATCCTGTGCCGGCGGCAATCTTGTCGTCGCAAACCCCTCGACGCCGGCAAACCTGTTCCACCTCTATCGCCGACAGGTACGGGGCTCGATGCGCAAGCCGCTGTTTCTGATCGCCCCGAAGTCACTGCTGCGCTTACGCGATTGCGTATCGAGGCTTGATGATATCGCCGAGGGAACGTCTTTCCAGCCAGTGATCGTCGAGGCCCCCTGCGCCTCGACGTGCTGCAAGCTGGTGCTCTGCTCGGGCAAGATCGCCTACGCCCTTCGGGCGGCTATGGCGCAAGAGCGCATCAACGACGTGGCGCTGGTCCGCGTCGAACAGCTCTATCCCTTCCCGAGCGAAGCCATCGGCGCGGTCCTCCAGCGGTTCCAGGGCATTCCGATCGTGTGGTGCCAGGAGGAGCCTTCCAATCAAGGGGCATGGTCTTTCATGCGGGATCGCGTGGGCGAAATGGCGCCCGACCGGCCGCTCGCCTATGTCGGACGGCCAGCGATGGCTGCAGCCGCCGGTGGATCGATCGACCGGCATGAGGTGGAGCAAAACGATATTATCGCCTCGGCACTGTCACCTGCCGTTAGCGCTCAGGCCGCGGAATAGGCTCTCGACCTGATCGGGACCATAAGCTAGGCGATCGGGAGGATACAACCGGGATCAACTGCCCAATGTCCGTTTTTGAACCGGTGAGAGCTGTGCAGAGGGGGCTGGCGGTGTTGCGAGCCGTCAGCGAGCATGGACCAATCAATGTGTCGGACATTGCAAACCTCTGCAAATTGCCGCAGCCAACTGTGGTCCGCCTCGTCGAAACGCTGCTCGAGGGCGGTTACGTCTATCGCCAAGCTGGCAAGACGACCTACAAGGTGACCGGGCGGACCCTAGCCCTCAGCCGCGGATATGACCCTCATTATCGCTTGATCGAGCTCGCAATGCCTGTGGTGGAGCAGTTGCATATAGAGATCGGGTGGCCGTCGAATCTGGCGGTCTTCGACGGCGACGCCATGGTGATCGCCTATTCCAACCGCGCCGCGCTGGGATTATCGATCCCAGGCAGGGTTGGTGCGCGCATTCCGCTCGTCGCCACCGGCGTCGGCCTCGTGACCCTTTCGCGCATGTCTCCCGAGGAACGCCGTCAGGCGCTGGCCCGAGGGCAGAGTTCGTCGCGCTGGGATAGCAATCCCACGCTTCTAGCGGCGCTCCCGGAAAGGCTCGAGGACGTCCGTTGCCATGGCTACGCCTTTGCCGAACAGGCTTACCTTGACGAGGTCTACCAGTCACGAATCTGGGCCGTGGCGGTCCCTGTGCCGACCGTGGCCGGTGAATATATCGCCCTCAGCAGCCTGATGCTGCGCATGGCTGGCGACAGGCGGCGGCAGCTCGCCAAGATCCTGCCCAAGCTCACGGCGGCGGCCAACCGCATTGGCCGCCTGCTCTCATCCGATTATTCATGAGGCCAACGCCAGTGCAAAAAGCTCCCGCAACCGCGCTCCTGTCTCAATGCCTTAGAGATCCGCAAGCTGCCTCTCATGCGGGACGACCTTAGACCAGCGAATCGCGCTTTAAGCACGGCATCTTTCTAAGATATAACAGACAGGCATGATCTCGGGACAACACTCGCGACCTGATTGGAGTCAGCCCTTTTGGAACTGCGACAGCTAAGACATTTCCTGATTGTCACGGAATCAGGCGCGCTCTCGAAGGCCTCGAGCATCATTGGAGTCGCCCAGCCAGCCTTGAGTCGCCAGATCAGGCAGTTGGAGGAAGAACTGGGGGTGCAGCTTTTGTATCGCCACGGTCGCGGCGTTCGGGCCACAGAGGAAGGGGCTCAGTTCTATGCCGCCATCGTGCCGGTGCTACGGGAGCTTGATCAGGTCAAATCGGACTTGGTCGCCGCCGCCAAGGTTCCCGCAGGCGACATCGTCTTCGGCATGCCGCCATCCATGAGTGCTGCGATCGGCGCGGAGATCGTGAGCGATTTCTTCGTGCATTATCCGCAGATAAAGCTTCATCTGGTGGACGGCCTTTCCGGCTTCATCAATGAATGGCTGGCCAGCGGCCGCGTCGACATGGCCATCATCAACAATGCACGCAAGGCGCCATATATGCGCATGGACCCCCTGCTCGAGGTCGACCTGCTTTTGTTCGGTCGAAGAAGAGATATTGACGCCATCGCCCCCGACACGGAAACCTTCCCGACCCCTGCGCTGGTCGGCTTGCCGCTCCTGCTCGTCGGCCGCAATCATGGCCTGCGCCGCGAATTGGACGGCGCCATGCAACGGCTTGGCCTTGAGCTTGACATCAAGGCGGAAGTCGATGCTCTGGCGCCGCTCAAGAAACTGGTCCGCGACGGGCATGGCCTGACAGTGCTGCCGCACGGCGTGATCAATTTCGAGGCCAGCAATCCCGAATTCAGCTTCAGGAAGCTGGTCGAGCCCAATCTCACGCAACGCTTCATGCTGGCCTTTTCGCTGCAGAGGCCAACCACACTCGCCATGCGCGAGCTTGCCCGCCGGGTGCGCGTCGAACTTCGCAAGGCCGTCGAAGACGGTCGCATGATGGGACGTCTCAGCAAAGCCTCAATCCCCTATGATGGCTGCGGCGACCTATAACCAAGGGGCATAGCTAGTTTCCCATAACAGGGTCTGTCGCCCGGGCCCGAGAACGCCCATCACAGGCTCGCTTAGTCAGCAACGAAGGGCTCGAGAATGACGTGGCTATCTTCCTTGGCAACCCGCGACCCTGTCGACCGATCCCGGCACGGACTCACGACACACCGCCTGCGCACCCCAAACCGAGCATACTGATGCCTAATTTGGACGTCGAGCGGCTTCGCTCATGGATCGGCCGTGAGGAAAGCGCATCCGATACCATTTCGCCCGATCTGGTTCGACGGTTCAGTGCGGCCATCGATATTAAGGGCGCCGTTCCGTCGCTGGGCGATGCTGCGCCGCTGCTTATCAACTACTGCCTTGCCCCCTCCGCTATGCCAACGAGCTTGCTTGCTGAGGACGGTCATCCAGAGAAGGGCGGTTTTCTGCCCCCGGTCCCGTTGCCGCGACGCATGTGGGCCGGCAGCAGCCTTGCCTTTTCCGGAGCGTTGCGAGTGGGCGACCTGGTCGAGCGGGTCTCGCAGGTGGCCGACGTGGCGGTCAAGGAAGGCCGGACTGGAACGCTTTGCTTCGTAACAGTGGAGCACAAGCTTAGTGTCTTGGGGACAGTCATGATCGAGGAGACGCAGACGATCGTGTACCGAGAGGCAAGCACGGCGCAGGACGCTTCAAACCAGCCGGATACCGAGGCAGCTGCGATGGGATCGCATAACCGGCAGGTCGGCGTCTCCGTTCCGTTGCTCTTTCGCTATTCGGCGCTGACGTTCAACGCCCATCGCATCCACTATGACCGCCCTTACGCCGTCGAGGTCGAGCATTATTCCGGCCTTGTCATTCATGCACCGCTGCAGGCGACACTGCTTTTGAACTATGCGGCCGAATTGAAGGGCAAGCCCCCGTCGAAGTTCGTTTTCCGCGCGGCTTCATCGCTCTTTGATGATGAATCCATAAACCTGCATGCGGCGGAGGAAGACGGAAAAATGAAACTTTGGACCGCGCGTCAAGATGGTCCAGTAGCGATGATCGCGGAGGCAGCCTGGGGATGAGCCTCAGCAACGTCACAGCTGCGAGGCGTGCGGGCAGAGCTTGTGCCGTCATTGCGGCTTGCAGGCGTGGCGGTCGAACCTGTTCTGAGCTCCACCGACCAGGCCGAGCAGATCGCCACACCGCTCGCTAACTCGCGCCTTCGCATCCGCGTGCAGGCGGAGGATCTTAATGCCCGTTCTAACATCACCAGCCTTCCCCACCAGACTGCTAGAGCGAGATGAGATTAGCTCCGGTCATAGCCTGAGTTTGCGAAATAGTTTGAGCATTCGTGTTGAGTGACACGATTGAGGGTTTGGCCGATTGCGTCGCAGACGGCTTCGACGGTTCGCTTTGCCGCTTTTCGCAGCCAGTGCTTGAGCTTGGCGAAGAGCTGTTCGATTGGAGAGATCGGGCGAGTATTTGGGCAGGAAGAAGAGCTTCGCCCCGGCTTTGCGAATGGCGCGCCGAACGGCCTTGCTTTTGTGAGAGCCGAGATTGTCCATCACAACGATGTCGCCCGACTGGAGGGTGGGTACGAGAACCTTCTCGACATAGAGGAGGAACCTCTCGCCGTTGATTGGTCCGTCGATGAGCCAAGGCGCTTCGACGCGATCATGGCGCAGCGCAGCCAGGAAGGTCATGGTCTTCCAGTGGCCATGCGGCACTTTGGCCTTGATCCGCTGTCCGACCGGCGCCCAGCCTCTGAGCGGGGCCATGTTGGTCTTGGTCCAGGTCTCGTCGATGAACACCAGGCGGGTGGGATCGATCCGGTCCTGATACAGAACCCATTGCATCCGTCGGCGCGCAACATCGGGACGATCTTGCTCGCAGGCGATCAGCGTCTTTTTTTGTGAGACAGCTTCTCGGCGTGCACGAACTCCCACACCGAGCGGCAGTCGACCTTCAGGCCGCGCTCGCCGAGTTCGGCCACAAGGCCGCGCAAGGTGAAGTCCTTCTCCCGGCAGCGCTCGACAAGCCAGTCGCGCCACGCTCCCGATACGCCAAATCGAGCAGCCGCCGCAACAACCCGTTCGCGCAGGTCCATCGAATATCCAACCATCCATGCTGGCCTCCGCCCAGCATCAAGGTTGAATCAGATCAACGCTGATTTGGGAATCCCACGACTCCCATAAATCTCATCCCGCTCTAGGGCACTCGTTGGCCTTCTTGCTTCCTGACCCAGGCGCTGTCGAACGAATGCGGACTACGCAACTCCCGCGACACAGATCGCTCCCCGCCTATCTCAACCCGGCATAGCTGATAATAGTAACGCGCGACTGCATTTATAACGGTGCTTGGCTACGATTTCTTCCGCCAGACAGAGAGAGTGAGACTATGCCCAAACGCATCAATTTCGCACGCGGAGTTCCTGCCGAAGAAGCCTTTCCACGCGCGCAGTTGGAGCTCTGCGTCCAAGGGTTGGCGTCATCCCGCGAGGTTGTCGCCTACCAGTATGGGCCCGCGGTCGGGCCCCTGCCGCTGCGGGAATGGCTCGCCGACTATCATGGTGTGGACATGCCAACGTGATGGCTGCTGACGGCTCTGTCGGTCTGTTCGACATTTTGTGTCGCATTTGGCTGAAGCCCGGCAAAACCGTGCTCATCGAGGAGCCTTGCTACGACCGAGTGGTCCACCTGCTGCGCCACTACGGCGCAAATGTCATCGCCATACCGATGGAAGCGGATGGACCGGCGCTCGAGCCGTTGAACGCCGCGGCGCGGCGCGGGCCCGTCTTCATGTATACAGTTCCGGATTTCCAAAATCCAACCGGCACCACGTGGTCATCCACCAAGCGTCAGCATCTTGTCGATCTGGCGAGGACCCATGATTTCCGGATTGTCGAAGACAGCCCCTATCGCTTTCTTCGCTACAAGGGCGCCCAAGAGCCGTCAATCCTCGATATTGGCCGCGATGTAACGGTCCAGCTCAATTCTTTCTCCAAGGTGATCGCGCCTGGTCTTCGCGCAGCCTATCTCATTGCGCCGCCGCATACCATCAGCGCGGCGGCCAAGGTGGCTGAGAGCACCTACGTAACGCCTGGCAACTTCGCGCTCTCGGTGACTGGCGAATGGCTCCGCCGTGGGTTTTTAGGCGATCAGCTTGCCGCCCTTGGGCATCTCTATGCGCCGCGTCTGGAGGCGATGGTCTCGGCACTGGACGAATTCATGGCCGGCCATCGCTATGTGCGGCCCGACGGCGGCGTATTTGTGGGAGTGACACTCGCGCACCCGGTGGATGCTCAGCGGCTGCGCAAGGAGGCCAGCAATGCGGGGCTAGACGTCGCCGATGGCGACGGGTTTTTCGTCAGCAAGCCGTCAGCGACGTTCTCGCGCTTGCCATTCTCCTCGATGGATGAGGTTACCGTGCGCAGGGGCGTAGAGGTCCTGTCAGCATTATTGGGAAGGATCTCGCCAAGCACTAAAGTCGAACAAGTTGATCCCGAGTAATTCGCGGTATCTGGCTTTGCCTTGAAATAGGCCCCCGGACGCTAGAGAGTAATGCTGATCATCGGGCAATCTGTGGGCTCGACTCGCATCGACACCGGAACATTCAATAGGAGCAGGAGCAGTCCAAGTGACAATGAACGAGAACGAGATCCTGGAGCGTGGTGCGGCGCTCGGGGTCAGCGCATGGTCGGATGCATTGGACGAACTCGGAATCAAGGGGACTATTCAGGGCATCGCGCGACGGAGCGGCAGCGGCTGCATGATCGGCTTCGCGGTCACTGCGCGCGAATTAACCGGTGTATTGGGCGATTTTGAGAAGGCCGACTTCGCGGTCGGCCAGCTGATTGAAGCGACGGGCCCTGGCAAGGTGTTGATGGTGGATATGAACGGTGAGCCCATTTCGACAATGGGCGGTCTTGCCGCCATAGCCGCAAAAAATCGGCAGGCTACGGCTGTCGTGATAGACGGCGCCTGCCGAGACTTAGATGAAATTCGCGAAACGGGACTGTGGCTTTCAAGCCGGTGGGTTGCACCTACAACGGGCAAAACCCGGGTGAAGCTTCTTCCAATTGGTTGTGACATCATGATGGGGGGTATTTCAGTATCACAAGGAGATCTTGTGATCGGTGATGATACGGGAATTATGGCTGTACCGCGTGCCCGAGTAGAAGAGATTCTGGCGAAAGCAGAGAGAATAGTAGCTATTGATGCGCAGGTGGAAGAGCGTATTCGCGCGGGCGAGAGTTTTGGCTCAGCCGCTGCTGCGGCCGGCTATATTCCAGCGCGCAAGACTTGAACAATAGCATGACGAGATTGGCCGCGATGACGCTTTCCGCGCGCGAGAATGTCGCCTGCCGCTGGTTAATCTTCTGACAAAGGACAAGGCGGTAGGGTGCGTTCAATCGCCCATATTTGAGCATGCCCGCCTTTACAGCGTCGTGGTCGATAGGTGCAACACTCAGATTCTCGCGCCCCACCGTGGCTCGGCTGCCTAAGAGTGAGTCGGCGGCCGAAGCCGCAATGGGCGACCTCGCTTTCCTGCCGAACAACAGGCTCGACAAACTCTTAGAAGCGACAGCGGTGGAGGAGGCATTATTAATGCCGTGGCGCGGAGTGGCCGGCGCTTCGGATTGGGTAGCTTCAGCGGGCATGCTTGCCTCCAGTGTGAGAGTTTAGCGACCTCACTTTGCCACAGCGCAGGTCGCTATCCACCTCATAGGATTTGGACTCGTTGCCCTGCAGCTACCTCGATGTCCTTGCCGCCACAACAGACAGTAACTATCGGTATTATTTGCGGGCGACAATGACGAGGCGAGGACCATCGGATGTAAACGCTGCGCCTTCCTCCCCATAAGCGTCAACACTTTCGAATCCCGCGCTCCGCAACATGCGAGCGCATTCCGCAAACCCATAGAGTCTAAAATAAAGATGGGTTCGTCTAACGCACCCATTGCGAACGATAAGCCTATCGCAATGCCGACGACCGGTTAGCACCTCGGTGCTCATCATATCGATTCTTAGATCGTCATTACGCTGTGCAACGTAACAGGTAGGCGCCCCGTGGCTTGGCACAGCGAAAATATTTAAGTGATCGATGAGCAGACGCCCGCCTTTTCGAAGTGAGGAGGCGGCTTCACGAAGAACTCTCTCATTGTCCGCGTCGCTGAAATAACCAAACGTCAAATGCCACAGAAAGGCTGCGTCAAATCCATCCCGCCAGGGAAGAGAACGCATGTCGCCAAGAACATATTCGACATCCATCCCGCTTTCTGCCGCATCTGCTTTGGCTTTTTTCAGCAGGATCGGCGAGATATCCAATCCGGTTACCCGCGCTCCTTTCTCCGCCAACCGGTTGGTAATCCGCCCATAACCACATCCGAGTTCAAGAACTGGGCTGCCTTGTGCGAGACAAAGAAGCTTCCAAATTGCGTCTGCTTGCCTGTCACTCGCTTCTGGCGAATGTACGACGTCTCCAAAGTACGAGTAATCCTCATTGAAATATACATCATGTTCATCCGAGCGCTCCGTCGAGCACAATTTATTTGATCTGCCGGTCATACGTTCAAATCTCCAATTTAATTTCGATCAAGTGTACATTGTAAACCGTTGACATTTCTGTAGGTTTTTTGGCTTACCAGAATTCACCTTCGCAAGAGACGGGAAGTCTTCGAACTGTTTTCTCGGTCAGGGAGCAAGCTCTCCAGATGGCCCACGGTGTCGATGAATGAGATCGGCAAACGGGCAATGGAAGATCGCTCGCAAAACGTGTGCCCATGGCTGATAGGTCATTGTGAATGTGGCCTAACTGTTGGGAGGGATGAACAAGCAGTGGAAATGCGTACCCTTGCGTGGTGACATCGAGGTGATTTCCGCCTGCCGTTTGACGGCCTTAGCGGTGCATTCCGCAGTCAGCACGTCTTCTGGCAAAGCGATGACGACAGGACCGGGAACGTCCGTCGTAGCTGCCTGCAGCGAACGCAGCATTGTCTCTGCGGCGTTCTGGAACTGTGATTTCGGCTGTCCATTTGCCGATCGAGCCGAACATATCGCACTCGATTCTGGAAAGGACTCCCGGCGCAGGTCTTGCGCCGCGACTTGCCCCACAATGAGGATAAAGGCGACGCCGTCCAGTTGGGCCGCATGTACCGCAATGAGGCGTTAGGAGCGCCAAGACCGCGGCTGACACAGGCGACGCCGGGCCGACCCGAAGCCTTGCGTCGGTAAGCGCCATGAAATCTGCACCACTTTCAAAAGACAGTTTCGACATCGCTCCGCCCATACAGTGCGTCAAGGAGGCCAAGTTAGCTCTCGCCAGGCACGCAGAACACGCGATCTATCTTATGTGGAATAAATGTATCGACGATATGCTCGCCAACAGTTGCCATATGCAGAACTCCATTAATCGGTGCAATTTGACTTCTTCTGTCAAATCCGCCAGACGCAGGCGAGGGTAGGCCAGCCAAAGTGACTGGAAGGCTCGAATGTATCAAAATTCCACACACTGTGTTTGCGCAGCCAACCCTTTTGTCGCAGCCACCCGCTGCGAGGAAGTGCCGGACTCATCCTAATCAGACACTATAACTTCTAGTTACATACGGTGAACTCATAAGGCGTACAAAACTGCTATAATACACAGTAAACTCAACCGCGTCGCCGACTTTAAGTAAAGTTGCACCGGGCGTTTGTTCAACAATGGTGTGATCGCTACTGCTATCTATCACCCGCAGGTCGCTTTGAATCGGGCGCAGTGCGCGAATATCCGTATCAAGATTCCCTATCTCAAGCAGCGCGATTGGTCGATCACATAGAACCTTGGTTTGGATCACCTTGATTTCAAGCACGGCGGTATCCGTCGCGAGTCCGGGCAGAGCCGGCGTGTCGTCGACGCTAGTTAGACGCCCGATGATTGGCATTGTTCCCAATCGAAGATGATTGAGACCTGACGGAACAAATCCGGACTTGAGAATGTGATCATACACAAGCGAGGTGGCGAACGACTTAGCCTTCAAAACACGTCCAAGCGCACTTTCTACCTCGTTGCATATCTCTCCAAAGCGCCCCAGGGTGGTCTCCACGAAGGCCGGGTCGCTTGCATGCATAAAATAAATACCCAATCCGTAAAGCTCAACATGCGCCATCCTCTCGACTTCATCGCAGGCGCGCAGAAGCTCATTGGGCTGAAAGCCTTCCCGGCCGGTACCGAGGTCAAGCATGAGGATTACACGATGCGGAGCAGGCGGCCGTAATTGTTCGACCTTCCGGATCGTATCCAGATCGGATTGCAAACTGCCATTGCACAATTCCACCATTCGCTCACGCTGGTCCGGCGCTGGCGACCGAAGAAGCCAGAATTCCCCTTCTATGTTTGCCTCTCTCAGGCGCTCGAGGTTGCTCATCCGGGAATCCCCAAACTGCGAGATGCCGGCGGCCGCAATCGCCCGAACTATGTTGGGGTCACCGCAGCAGCTTTTGACAACGACCATTAAGGAATGGCCGTTGTGTCGCAAAGCTTCCCGAATAATTGCTGCATTGTGGGTGATTTTCTGAAGTTCAATTTTTAGAAGTGGGCCGAAGCTCATCACGGCGTTCCGATCCTTCTCCTGAGTTTGCGCGGTACCCCCAGATTGCTCATTGTTTCTCTCTTTTCGATGCCCGTGGCCTCTTGTACGTATGGCAGACCATTACCTCTTGTGCCCTCAACCAGGATGAATGCTCTCCTTGCCATGGGTTGTTGGTTCCGATCTTGCATGCTTGGGCTGCAGGTCCGATCGTCAGGTCTTTTATGCGCACCTGACCTCTATATTTATAGCGTTGTCAGGAGCTCCTCAGTGTGAAGATACTGCAAAATAGTTTGAAGAAAAACGATCGTGGTCGAGTAGGGCAGCCATTCGGCTTTCGCCCTCACAGGTCCTGGCGGGCGGATTTCCCGCATCAATGTGCTCAAACACATTTGATGCGTAATGTGGCTTCGGTAGAAATGGTGGCGTCACAGGAGTCGCGGCGATCGCCGGAAGGTAGAGAATGCAATCCGGGGCCATAATCAAAGGTTCGCATGGCTGCACGCCAGGATCGGTCCTCGGCGATCGCTTCCGACCTGTTCAGGCTATGGGAATTTGCCGCGCATTTCAAGGAAGTCAAAACTCCGAGGTGATCCGATATGCAACGTCACGACGTGCCGCACTCGAACACTTCCTCAACGACGGACGGGCGAACTCGATTCCACTATCGTCGCGCGCCACCATCAGGCCGCAAACAAAAAATCAGAAAGGTCTCTTCGTTGGCTCCGAAGGCAGTGGACGTGTGTGGGGACCATAGCAACCACGTCGCAGACGGCAAAAAAAGTGAACGGTATTCATCCAATCGTCTAGCTCCAGCAAACCCTTCAGCGCATCGCCAAGGGGCTGGACAATCGCCCGCATCGATCGGCTCGTGTGGTGGAACTTCAGCCGGATACGCTAGGAGCTAACGGCTCCATACCCCCCGTCCCGAGCAAAACCTCGCAACCGATTCTTCAAACGAATTTACAGAAACTTTGCAGTCGTCAATCGCCGAATATAGTACGTTCTCCGCAGCGTCTGTGATCATGCAAAACTGAAACAGCTGATCCCAACTTACGCTCGGACTACCGCACAGTATGCAACGGAGGTCGACGGAGATGGCAAGAAGAGCGCTCATCCTAGTTGAAGGCCATAGGGGCAATGGTCTGCAATACATCCAGGAGGCCCAGCGTCTCGGGCTTGATCCAATTGCCCTAGCGGCAGATCCAACCCAGTACGACTATCTTGCCGCAGAAAGCATTGAAGCTATTCGGATCGATACAGGCAATCTCGATGCGCTGGTCCGCGAATGTCACCGGCTGAGTGCTATATATGACATTGCTGGCATTACTGGCTTTGCGGGCGGCGATGAATCTGCCTCTGTGACAGTCGGCAAGCTCTGTCGACAGTTCGATCTACCGGGGCCGAACCCCGCATCAATCGAACGTTGCTGCGACAAATTCGTTCAACATCAGCTCCTCGCGGAGGCCGGCGTTCCAATGCCGGCTTATCGCTTGGCAACGGATGCGGCGGGGGTAGAAAGCTCTGCCGCGGAGATCGGCCTTCCGGTGATTGTTAAGCCAGCGGTAGGCAGCGGCAGCATCGGAGTCCGATTGTGCCGCAATGCTGATGAAGTGGCCGAACAAACAAGCTATTTGTTGAGCGGCAAGCACATATGGCGATCCTCCCCGAGGATACTGGTCGAGGAATTCGCACAAGGCCCCCATTATAGCGTCGACACAATGGGGAATGAGGTCGTTGCCATTGCCATCGCTGACTTCGGCCTCCCGCCTCATTTTGTCTGTCATAAGTACACCTATCCGGCCGTGCTGACTGATGACGAAGATAAGCGTATCGTCGAAGTCTCGCTGAGCTGTCTGCGGGCTCTCAACCTCGGCTGGGGGCCAGCGAACATTGATCTCCGATGGACGAAGCTTGGCCCAGTCGTGATTGAAGTTAATCCACGCCTCGGTGGCGCTCCCGCACCTCAACTGGTTCAGCTGGCTTACGGTGTCGATCTTATCTCCGAGCACATCAAACTTGTCATTGGCGAAGAATGGGATTTACGCAGAAAGCGTTCCCACATTGCGGCCGCGCGGATCATGATTCCCGACCGCGATGGTATCCTCAATTGGATCAAAGGCGGCAATCGGGCGGCTGCGGTACCAGGTGTCGCCGAGGTCAAGTTGCATGTCGAACCCAAGGCGCTGATCATCAGGAAAGGCGATTACCTGGACCGCATCGGATTTGTTACCGCCGCTTCACCCAGCCTTGCTCGGACGGAAGCCATACTTCAGCGTGCAGTCGACTTAATCGATTGGTCGATCACACCATTCCTGACCACTGGCGAACCGGAGCAATCTGCAGAACGCCATCCTCCCCTTCGCTAGCTCTAGATGACACTGACACTGCATTTGAGGATTGCTTCATGTTTCATGTGTTCAGTAAGACCGTATGTCCGCTTCTGCCGGTGAGGTGGCTCACCCTACACTGCGCGTCCGAGGGTTGCTCGGGCGGTCCG